>NZ_DAMDQC010000094.1:0-16039 GCF_032082325.1 Pantoea sp. CTOTU50773
AACCCAGTATTATCAACGGCTCGGAAGTGTCTAGATTATCCGTGGCGATTCAGCTCCGCTGCTGGAGAGTATTGGTCTGTATCGCCCGCCGCTTACGGGTATTGATATGGAGCTTTACCGCCATCCTATGCGCCGCCAGAAGCTGGCTGAATCAATCCGGGCGCAGCGTGCAAAACTTCAGGAGGGAAGCCAGAAATGATGCATTGTCCCTTCTGCAAAAGCGCGGCACATACCAAATCGAGCCGCTATATGTCAGAGCAGGTAAAAGAGCGTTATCACCAGTGCACTAACCTCGACTGCTCCTGTACTTTCAAGACGAATGAGAGCATCACAAAGGTGATCACCGCACCGCCACAGCCGGAAAAAATACCGGTATCATCACCGGAACCAGCAAGAGAACGCCAGACGCTGGGCCGTTATGGTTCTGCATTCCGCCAGATTCATTAATCCCTCACACTGCCGCTGCATAACCAGCGGCTTTTTTATTCCTGTCTTTGTCTTACTGAAGCCTTTTTTTGGCGAGCCGCTTTGTAAAGAGCAGTGCATGCATAGCGTGCATGGATCTGCATGCAAAATCATGTGCCGCTTTCTCCCATTCAGGCCATATAGGGCGCGGCTTGGCCCACACAATGCACTTGCATGAAAAACGATGCATAAAGCGGGCAGGCGTGGCGGGGATAGCATTGCGCGCGAAGTGCATCATTTATTTTTCATTTGCCAAAGGAAGTAAAAATCATTTGATCTAGCCTCACTTTTCCCTCTTATGGTTTTAGTATAGTCAACAGCAGTGCTAATAACTGCTGCTCCACCTCCTATGGCTGCTAGTAAGTGGCTAAGATCATTTGGTAAAATTCCTGCATATAAACCGAATGAAACAGCACCAGAACCAATAATAATTTTATCTCTTATCCCAGCCTTAGTTTTTTTCTTCCAGTCACTTACTTTTTTTTCAATGGTGTTGATCTCAGGGAGAATTTGGTCTCTAAATATTTCAGCAATCTCTCTTTGTTCCCAATATTTACTCTTTCTAATTAGATTGTTAACTTTGTCTCTGTAAACCTTGAATGACTCTTCTTCTTTCTCCCTGATTTTCAGTATGCTTTCTAAGTTTTTACTTTGTATTGTTGGTAGGTAGTGTTCAATGGAAGAGTTGAAGCTTTTTGAGTTCACTTTATATATGGTAGGGTTAGTATTTGTTGCCACCATAATTTGCTGCTGGTTGTCACATAAATATGATGTGCCATAAAATTTTGTATGCCACTCTTGTTCTGATAAGTCTTCAATTATTGGTGATATGATTAAAGCAAGGATCTGTTCTTGAACTACTTCTTTCATTGAAAATCTATAAGGTAAAGACTTGTTGAAGAGTGATTTAATATAATCACCAACAGGCTCCATGAGATGAAAATACATAACTCCGTGCTCGACAAAACTATCTGGCCCTTTTATCTCCAAAAAAGGAGTGCCGTCGGCAGTAATATCAAAACTAACCGTGCATTTATGAATCAATTCTTCATGAAGTAATTCGTATAAATCCTTTTCTTTTTTAATTAATTCTTCAGAAAGTGGGCCGGCTAATGATAGTCCGTGTTCGTGGCATAAGGCGATTTTATTAAGTGCGTATTTTATTATGCCTCTTTTAATTAATGGTTTTAGATAGAGATAGTTATATATGCCAGCAATAACATCTTGTCTTGACATGCTATTAACGTTCTCAACTCCATCTATAGTGACTTTTTCAAATGGATTTTGAATATAAACTTCATCGCTATAGAGTGCAGAGAATGATGCTACTTGTAATATTTTATTGATTCGGCATTCTGCGGCGGAACATGGATGACGGCCGCCGCTCAATGATGCGTTTGCTATAAATGAAAAGTTTTCATTTTTATGCGGGTTTATATTAAAATAATGCCTAGTAACAAGATATATAGTTTCAGTAAACTCATAGAAATCTTCATCATTCATGTCAAGAATAGAAGATTCAATATTACCTTGCGTGCCGAGAATAATTATTTCATCCAGCTCTGAAATAAAATCCATAATTACGATCCTTTTAAATTTCTAAGGTGAACTAATGTGAAAGTGATTTCTTTACGAATAACCCCCGCCAGTTCATTAAATTATAACGCGCAGCTAAGTATGTAGACCTATTGTAAGCACGGCGTACTTCATTTTTATCTGAATGAGCTAAAGCCGCCTCAATAATATCTGCATTGAATCCCTGCTCGTTGAGTGCAGTACTTGCGATTGAGCGTAGCCCATGAGCAACTAACTTACCATCATAGCCAATGCGTTTTAAAGCGGCGTTTGCAGTTTGGCTATTCATTGATTTTTTGGATCATTCCTACTAGGGAAAACATGTTCCCTATGAGCGCTAATTGGCTTCATTGCATCCAGAATCTCTAATGCTTGAGGTGATAAAGGAACAATGTGTTCCCGCTTAGCTTTCATCCGTTCGGCTGGAATAGTCCAGAGTTTCGCATGGAGATCGATCTCTACCCATCGAGCGCCAGAGGCCTCAGAAGGGCGCACAAGGGTCAGGAGCTGCCACTCAATAAGACAGCGAGTCGGAACAGATAGGTTCGACATGACTAGAGAACGCATCAGCATAGGCAATTCTTCCGGTCGAAGTGTTGGCATGTTTTGCTTTTTGGGTTTTTCAAAAGCCATACCAACGCCCGAAGCCGGATTTGCATCAATCAACCCTGTGTTGACTGCAAAAATCATAATCTCGTTAATGCGCTGCACTAATCGGCGAACAGTCTCAAGTGCGCCGCGAGCTTTGATTGGCTCCAGTGCTTCAACAATCGTCTTGGCTTTGAGCGTTTGAACAGGAATCTCACCGATAGTAGGGAAGATGTCTTTCTCCAGCGATCGCCAAATATCCTTCGCATAATCTTCGGTAACGCTTTTGCTCTTAAGCTGGAACCATCTCCCAGCCACAACTGAAAAAATGCTATCCAGCTCGATTTGGCGTTGTTCCGATACTTCCTCTTGCTGCTTCTGCGGGTCAATCCCTTGAGCAAGCAGCGAAAGATATTGGTCACGCATTTGGCGAGCGACGGCGAGCGTCAGGGCAGGGTAAGAGCCTAGGCTGAGATTTGTGCGGCTAATGCTATTTGGCCGCTGGTAGCGAAAACGCCACAGCTTTTTACCTGATGTTTTGACGAGCAGGAAAAGTCCATCGCCATCGTGCAGCGTTAAGTCTTTCTCTTGAGAATTGGCTTTGAGGATTTCGTTATTGGTGAGGGGGCGTGTCATCCGGGCCATGACTGGTTTCCGTCCATAATTGGTACACGTTTTAGGTACACATTATTTATAACGTGTACCAACTCGTGTACCAATTATCTCTGGATTCAGGGGGGAACGCCTCGGATGATTACAGACACAAAAAAGCCCGCAAGGCTTTCGCCGTGCGGGCTTTCAGGACTTCAGCGGACGATTCTGGTATCGCCGCGAAAGAATTTTGGTGGAGCTGGCGGGAGTTGAACCCGCGTCCGAAATTACTACACCGTCGGTACTACATGCTTAGTCAGTCTTTACATTCGCCGGCCAGCTGCGGACAGACACGCCACTAACAAACTAGCCTGATTAGATTTAGTGCTTCAACCCCAGGCAAGGCATCCACACGATCTCTTTTGGGTTTGACCTCTCTTGATCCCCGTCTTAAGAGCGGAAGCTAGGGAGAGAGGGCTCTTAGCAGGTTATTAAGCTGCTAAAGCGTAGTTTTCGTCGTTTGCGACTATTTTTTTGCGGCTTTTAACGAGGCAAACCGCCCCTCGACATGCACCTAAGGCTTCACAATCCCGTCGAGTCCAGAATCAGCCCCAAGAACTTCTTATACTACAGAATAGTGACGGATGAATCCAGTGCTTAACGCTTTGAATTCTTCATAATACGTGCTTTATCCATCTGCCATTCGCGATCTTTCACATCGTTACGCTTGTCGTGTTCTTTCTTACCGCGCGCCACACCGATCTTCAGCTTGGCCCATGCGTTTTTCCAGTACATCGACAGTGCAACCACTGTGAAACCTTCGCGGTTGACTCGGCCGTAAAGCGAATCGAGTTCGCGCTGCTTCAGCAACAGCTTGCGGCTACGCGTGGGGTCACACACCACGTGCGTAGAGGCAACCGCCAGCGGCTGGAAAGTGGAACCGAACAGATAGGCTTCGCCATCGCGCAGCAAAATGTAGCTGTCGCTGATATTGGCTTTACCGGCGCGGAGTGATTTAACTTCCCATCCCTGTAGCGACATCCCCGCTTCGAACTCTTCTTCAATGAAGTATTCGTGGCGAGCGCGTTTGTTGAGGGCAATAGTGGCTGAACCGGGTTTGTGAGCTTTTTTCTTTGTCATAGTGCGGCGTAGTCTACATCACTCAGTCTGTGGGCGCATCCCCCTGTCCTGGGGGCGGTAAAAAACACACTATTTTAGCACAGCTGGCAAACCCGTGAATTTTGTTTGGTGTCCGAAAATGGTATTATTCAACGGTTTTGTGATGAACAGGAACCATTATGGCCCAGATTAGCCGTTCGGCGTTGGTCCCCTATAGCGCTGAGCAGATGTATCAGCTCGTGAATGATGTGGACGCTTATCCTCAGTTTCTTCCAGGCTGCACGGGCAGTCGCGTGTTGGATAACAGCGGAAATCAGATGACGGCAGCGGTAGATGTCTCGAAAGCGGGCATCAGTAAAACCTTTACCACCCGCAACACGTTGATCAGCAATCAGAGCATTTTAATGCAGTTGGTTGATGGTCCGTTCCGCAAGCTGACCGGTGGATGGCACTTCACGTCTCTGGGTGATGATGCCTGCAAAGTGGAGCTGAGCCTCGACTTCGAATTCACCAACATGCTGGTTGAAATGGCCTTTGGTCGTATCTTCAAAGAATTAGCGAATAGCATGGTGCAAGCGTTCAGTCAGCGCGCGAAAGAGGTTTATCGTGCCTGATATCACCGTTGAGATCGTTTATGCGCTGCCTGAAAAGCAGTATTTGCGTTCGGTAACCCTGGAAGAGGGTGCGACCGTAGAGCAGGCGATTAAAGCCTCGGGCTTGTTATCACTGCGCAAAGACATCGACCTGGCAAATAACAAGGTGGGGATTTTCAGTCGGCCAGTAAAGTTGGGTGATGCGGTTCAGGATGGCGATCGCGTGGAGATTTACCGCCCACTGATTGCGGATCCTAAAGAGATGCGTCGCCAGCGAGCAGAACGCTCGGCGAGCAACAAATAGCGGAATCGCAGATACAAAAAAGGCGCTTAAGCGCCTTTTTTGTTGCCGATCACTTAGCCTTCTTTGCCAGTGAGTTTCGGTTTGTTATCGATATTGGTCAGCGTACCGTTGCTGTCAAAGGTCAGCGTCAGGGTTTGCTGCTTCACGCCTTCATGGCCTGGTTCCTGACGGAACACGTAATACCAGACATTGCTGCCAAACGGATCGTGCATCATCGGTGTGCCGAGAGTGTAGGCAACCTGCTGCTGCGTCATGCCGATGTGAATCTTCGAAACATCGTTGGCGACCAGGTAATTCCCCTGATTGATATCCGGACGATATACAACGCGCTCAAGGGTGGAACATCCGGCGGTCATCATCAACATTACCACTGCCGCGGCAGTCAGCGTTTTACAGCGCATCTATACATTCCTTTTCTGGGGCCAAACGCCTTTTGTCAGGCTGTTTTGTTGCCATCAAATTCTGAACTCTGCTTACGGCAGGCTTTATTATGGCGATATAACTGCCGATGATAATAAACCTTTGTCCTATTGGAAACCTCTACAGAGCAAGCATATGACCACCAGGCCAGAAAAAAGTGCGGAATCAGGCTGCTAAAAGTTCTTTTGCGTTGGCCAGCGTGTTGCGCGTGACTTCGCTACCGCCTAACAAACGTGCCAGTTCCTGCAGGCGGGCTCGTTTATCCAGCGGCTGCATATGGGTTTCGGTCATCTCGCCATCGGTCTCTTTGCTGACGTAGAAGTGCTGATGTCCACAACCGGCAACCTGCGGCAAGTGCGTCACACACATCACCTGGGTGGATTCGCCGAGTTGGCGCAGCATCTGACCGACCACTGCAGCCGTTGGGCCGCTGATACCGACATCCACTTCATCGAAGATCATGGCCGGCGTTTCCATTTTCTGTGCGGTGATCACCTGAATCGCCAGCGCAATACGCGACAGCTCACCCCCTGATGCCACTTTGCCGAGTGGTTGCAACGGCTGGCCAGGGTTGGTGGTCACGCGGAAATCAATGCGTGTAGCGCCATCTGCCGTAAGTTGATCGGCTTTGAACTCCAGCTCAATAGCAAACTGACCGTGCGGCATCGACAGAGTACGCATGCTCTGGGTGATCAACTGGCTGAGTTCATGTGCCGCCTGCTCACGCAGCTGATGCAGTTTTTCCGCGCAGGCCACCGCCGCCAGATGGTGTGATCCCACTTCATTTTGCAGCGTTTCCTGATCGCTCTCTTGCTGCGACAGTTGCTCTGCTTCGTCGAGTAATTGCTGATACAGCACCGGCAAGGTTTCAGGTGACACGTGATGTTTACGAGACAGCGCAATCTGGCGTGACAGACGTTGTTCCAGTTCATGCAGACGATTGGGATCGAGATCCAGACGTTCACAATAGTGGCGCAGCTCGTCGCTGGCTTCGCTCAGTTGAATCGCTGCCTCTTCCAGCAAATTGAACACGCCGCTCACTTTGTCATCCAGCGAGACTAATTCGCCGAGCATATTGCGCGCGCTATACAGCAAGCTTTGCAGGTTAGTGTCATCGCTATCGGCGAGAATTTGCAGAGCCTGCTGGCTAGTCGAGAGCAGTTGGCCGCTGTTAGCGAGACGTTTGTACTCTTCATCAATCTGCTCAAATTCGCCCGGCTGTGGGGCAAATTCATTCAGTTCTTTCAGCTGATATTGCAGCAGTTCACGGCGTGCTTCACGCTCCTGCGATAGTTGCTGATGCTGAGCCAGCGCACGGCAGCTTTGATGCCAGCGCTGGTAGTGCTGACGCATCTCATCAAGCAGGTCATCATGAGCCGCATAAGCATCCAGCAGATGTTTTTGGTGGTCTGGCTTGAGTAGCAGCTGGTGCGCATGCTGGCCGTGAATTTGAATCAGCAGCTGTCCGAGTTCACGCAGTTGTGACAGCGGCACCGAAGTGCCATTGATGAAGCCACGAGAGCGGCCATCGGCACTGATCACGCGGCGCAGCAGGCATTCGCTGCCTTCATCGAGCTGATTCTCCACCAGCCAGCGCTGTGCAGAAGGTGAGGCTTTGAGCTGGAAACGCGCGCAGATATCGGCACGACTGGCACCCTGACGCACCATATCTGCTTCAGAGCGGCCGCCCAGGCACAGGCCCAGCGCATCAATTGCGATGGATTTACCTGCGCCGGTTTCCCCCGTGATCGCTGTCATCCCACGATGAAAGTCGATCTCCAGTTCACGAACGATAGCAAAGTTACTGATGGTCAGTTGTGCCAGCATGAAATCACCTGTATGTAAAAACAGATATGGTTTTTCATACAGTATAAACTGGTTTTTTATACAGTAAAGTGGCTGGCGGTGATTTTCAGAACAATTTTTTTGACCAGCCCAGTTTTGAGCTTAACGTATTAAAATAATTGTAATTTTTAGGATGGATTAGGTTGAGATGATGCGCGCTGCGGCGAATCAACACATCTTCTCCTTCCTGGATAGGTAACGCAATCTGGCTATCGCAGCTGATTTCCAGGTCGCTACGCAGAGATGAAAAACGCAGACGGATTGTGCTGCTGCTGTTGATCACCAGCGGGCGCGCAGAAAGCGTATGCGGGAACATCGGCACAATGGCGATGGCATCCAGCGATGGCGTGAGAATCGGGCCGCCCGCTGAGAGGGAATAGGCGGTGGAACCAGTGGGCGTCGAGATGATTAAGCCATCCGAACGCTGGGAAAACGCAAAGACCTCATCGATATACACCTCGAATTCAATCATGTGCGCCACTTTCCCCGGATGCAGCACCACTTCATTAATGGCACTTCCGATCCGCGGCGAGCACGCTTCTTTGCACACCTGCGCCTCCAGCAGGAAACGGCTTTCAACAAAGTATTCGCCTTGCAGCACATCATCCAGCTGTTGCTGTGCGTTATCGGGATCGAGATCGGTGAGAAAACCGAGATTACCGCGGTTAATCCCAATCACTTTGATGTCATAACGTGCCAGCACGCGTGCCGCGCCCAACATATTGCCATCACCGCCCACTACCACGGCTAAATCGGCGCGTTGGCCGATTTCCGCCAGGCTGCCGGTTTCCACATCTTTCAGGTTCAATTCGCGCGCAATCTGCTGCTCGACGATCACCTCATAGCCTTTTGCTGTCAGCCAGCGCCAGAGCATTTCATGGGTGGTTAACGCAGTAGGATGGCGCGGATGGCCGACAATCCCAATGCAGTTAAAGTGTTTGTTCATTTAGCGCGTGTTCCTCATAAGCCAAAACGGCCAGGCAATGTGATGGGTTCACTTGAAACCGTCAAACTGATCCCCATATTAAGCCAACCAGCGAGATGAATGTGCAAAACGCGGAGAAATTCATGAGTAGTAAAGAACAGAACACCCCTAACGAGCAAGTCTCAGACGAAATTCAACAGGATCAGCAGCACGTGGACGCAGAGACGGCAACTGAGGTGGATCCGCGTGATGAGCGTATCGCGCAACTGGAAGCGGAATTAGCCCAGTCGCAAGGTGGCGTGCGTGAAGCACAGCTGCGCGCTCAGGCGGAGATTGAGAACATCCGTCGCCGTGCCGAAATGGATGTGGAAAAAGCGCACAAGTTTGCGCTGGAAAAATTTGCCAACGAACTGCTGCCAGTGATTGATAGCCTCGAGCGCGCGCTGGAAGTGGCTGATAAAGAGAACACCGAACTGGCTTCGATGATTGAAGGCATCGAACTAACGCTGAAATCCCTGCTGGGTGCCGTGCGTAAGTATGGTGTTGAAGTGGTCGGGGAAACCAACGTGCCATTCAACCCGGATGTGCATCAGGCGATGTCGATGATTGAATCAGAAGACATGGCACCGAACCATGTACTGATGGTGATGCAGCGTGGTTATACCCTCAATGGTCGCCTGTTGCGCCCAGCGATGGTGGCAGTAACCAAAGCCAAGGGCTGATTACCCTGCTGAATACAAAAACGGCCGCTGATTGCGGCCGTTTTTATTTCTAAGGCAGGACAGGCATCCAGTCGATGGGCGTCTGGCCCGACTGGATTAACAGCGCGTTCGCCTGCGAGAAGTGCTTACTGCCAAAAAAGCCGCGATGGGCGGAAAGCGGGGAAGGGTGCGGCGCTTTCAAAACATGGTGACGATGCGTATCGATAATGCTGCCTTTCTTCTGCGCATGCGAACCCCACAGTAGGAAAATCACGCCTTCACGATGTTGATTGATCGCGCTTATCACATTGTCCGTAAAGGTTTCCCAGCCGAATCGCGCGTGGGAATGCGCTTTACTGGCTTCTACCGTGAGCACCGTGTTCAGCAGCATCACACCTTGTGTGGCCCAGCTTTCGAGGAAGCCGTGCTGTGGGCGCGTAAAGCCCGCAATATCCTGCTCCAATTCTTTGTACATATTCAGCAGTGAAGGAGGCGTGGGCACGCCGGGAAGCACGGAGAACGCCAGACCGTGCGCCTGATTCGGGCCGTGATAGGGATCCTGGCCCAGAATCACCACCTTAATGTCGCCCAGTTCCGTCAGACGGAAGGCATTGAACACGTCTTTTTGCGGCGGATATACGGTCACACCTGCGGCACGTTCGTTAGCTACCGCTTTTAAGGTTTCGACGAAGTAAGGTTTTTCTTTCTCTTCAGCCAGCACGTCGTGCCAGGTCAGCTTCTCAGCCATCGTTAACTCCCTGCAAAATTTTGCGCCTAGCTTAACGTGTCGGACACGGCAGCAGAAGGACAAAAATAATTTGAAAAAATACAGAAAAAGTTTTTATGCGTAATGGTTGTAAATCAATTTGTTAGCGATGAAGCGCATTTCGCTTGCCAGCATAATTGATAAAGGTCAAAACGGCGGCAAATCCCCGGTGGTATATCAATGTGTCAGATCAATGGATACACCGCGTGATAGGAAACATCGCGCATTAAAGCCCTGGAGGTCACTATGATTACCGGTATTCAAATTACTCAGGCCAATAACCCACAACTGCTGAACTCATTCTGGTTGCTGGATGACGAGAAAGCGGAAGCCCGTTGCCTGTGCGCAAAAGGCGATTTCACGGAAGATCAGATCGTTGCGATCAGCGATCTGGGCGACATTGCTTACCGTGAAATCCCGCTGGAGCAGAAACCCGAGGTGCGTATTGAAGGGGGCCAGCACCTGAACGTCAACGTGCTGCGCCGCGAAACCTTAGAAGATGCGGTTAAGCATCCGGAAAAATATCCGCAGCTGACCATTCGTGTGTCTGGTTATGCGGTGCGCTTTAATGCGCTTACCCCTGAACAGCAGCGCGATGTGATTACCCGTACTTTCACTGAAAGTCTGTAATTGATCGGCTGACGAAAAGTCACACAGCAATACAGGCCGCGCCGATACTCTTTGGTGCGGCTTTTTTGTCTTTATCGATCCTAAAAGGGAATGCCGGAAAGGGGATTCACAGCAAAAATATAACCGAAGCGCTATTTTGGCAGGCTAAAGATAAAAAAAACGCCTCATCAGAGGCGCTTTATTGAGTGAGTGCTGATTTATTCTGCACCGCTCTCAGGTGTGCTGCTGCCGCTTGCCTTACGACGTTTACCGACATTTTTGGTGTCACGATGACGTTGTTTAACACGCGGTTTTTCAGCTTCTTTCTCTTTGCGCTCTTTACGCTTCGCAAGGGCTTTTTTCGACGGTTTTCCTGTCACTTTAGCACTTGGCGCACGTGATTCCGGACGCAACTCTTCGATGATGCGCGCTTTGATCGGCTCGTTGATATAACGGGTAATTTTACCCAGCAACACATGATCATGTGCCTCAACCAACGAAATCGCCGTGCCTTTACGGCCAGCACGTGCAGTACGACCAATACGGTGTAAGTAGATATCGGCAGTTAGTGGCAGGTCATAGTTGATGACGTGAGTGACGTCATCAATGTCGATTCCGCGTGCCGCAACATCTGTCGCAATCATCACATTGACGCGATTTTCGTTGATACGCTTAATCGCTTCATTGCGGTTTACCTGCACCATCTCACCTTCAAGATAGCTGGTACGAATACCGGCTTCGTGTAGCCAGGTCACCAGTTCATGCAGGCGCTCACGCTTACGCACAAACACCACCACGCGCTTGGCTTCAGGCTGTTTTAACAGGTGCACCAACAGCTTGGTTTTGTGCTCAAGGTTGTCAGCACGGTAAAACCACTGTTGAATCTTTTTACGTTCGCTTTTGCTGGGATCCGCTTCAATTGATACCGGATCGTTGAGCAGACGCTCGGCAAAATCTTTGATGTTCTCGCCTTCCAGCGTGGCGGAGAACAGCAGCGTCTGTTTGCGCCAGCGGGTTTCCGCAGCGATGGTTTCAATATCCTGCGCGAAGCCCATGTCGACCATGCGGTCGGCTTCATCCAGAATCAGCGTTTCTACGGCGCGGCAGTCAAAGTTTTCTTCTTTGATGTACTGCAGCAGGCGACCGGTGGTGGCCACCACGATGTCCTGGTTTTCGCTGAACACTTCGGCGTGGTTCATATAAGCCACACCACCGGTGATGGTAGCGATATCCAGGTGCGTGTGTTTAGCCAACTCACGTGCGTGATCGGCAACCTGCATCGCCAGTTCGCGGGTTGGCGTGAGGATCAAAATACGTGGCGGGCCCGATTTTTTGCGTGGGAAGTCGAGCAGATGCTGTAAAGCGGGCAGCAGAAAAGCAGCGGTTTTCCCCGTTCCGGTTGGCGCCGAACCCAGAACGTCACGGCCTTCCAGCGCGGCAGGAATGGCTTCAGCCTGAATGGCCGTCGGGCGCGTGAAGCCTTTTTCCTGCAGGGCATCCAGCAGGCTTTCGTCGAGTTCGAGTTCGGAGAATGTGGTTACGGTCATGGTCTACCTCAGTTTGGGGCGCTGATTATAGACAGAACAGACATAATCTTCATCTGTTTGTGTGCAGCAGGTGAAGGTGAATTCCCCTCGCGACCACGTTACACTCCCCGCAGTAGATAATTCAACGGTAGTGAAGTATGTCTCAGGACCAGCCGCAGACGCGGGCAATGTTAAGAAAAGATGGTTTTACCTTTAAGCAATTTTTCGTGGCGCATGATCGCTGTGCGATGAAAGTCGGCACCGATGGCGTGTTACTGGGTGCCTGGGCGCCAGTGGCAGGCGCGCGACGAATTCTGGATATTGGCTGCGGCAGCGGATTGATTGCGCTGATGCTGGCACAGCGTACGCCACAACAGGTGATGCTGGATGCCGTCGAGCTGGAAGCCAGTGCGGCTAGCCAGGCTGAGGAAAACGTTCAGGCTTCTCCGTGGGCCGATCGTATCACTGTGCATCAACAGGATATCGTCAGCTGGAGCGAGCAATCGGAAAAGCGCTACTCCCTGATCGTCAGCAACCCACCTTTTTTTGCGCCGGGAACGGCGTCAGCCAGCGCAGAGCGTGATAGCGCGCGCAGTACCACCACCCTGGATCATCCCACGCTATTGCGCTGTGCCGCTCAGCTAATCGAAGAAGAGGGGATTTTTTGCGTGGTGCTGCCTGAGGATGCGGGAGAAAATCTCATCCCGCTGGCGCTGGCTGATGGCTGGCATTTGCGATATCGCTACGACGTGGCGGCTTACGCGCATCGTCCGCCGAATCGTCTGGTGTTAGGTTTCTCGCCCACGGCAGGTGAAACGTTGCTGGAACGTCTCGCCATTCGTGATGAAGATAAGAGCTACTCGGCTGACTGGCTGAGTCTGGTCAGTGATTTCTATCTGTTCCGATAATGCTCTGGCTGGAGTTGAGTCGGTAAAGCTTCCGGGAGTTGATCGGGATAATCAGGCGTACAGTGCAGGCCGCGACTCTCTTTGCGTTCCAGCGCACAGCGCACCATCAACTCCGCCACCTGCACCAGATTGCGTAACTCCAGCAGGTTATTGGAGAGGCGGAAATGCGCGTAATACTCATCGATCTCCTGCTGTAGTAAATTAATTCTGCGCAGTGCGCGCTCAAGCCTTTTGGTGGTGCGCACAATTCCCATGTAATCCCACATGAACAGGCGCAGTTCATGCCAGTTGTGCTGAATCACCACGCGTTCGTCCGCGTCATCGACCCGGCTTTCATCCCAGGCTGGCAGTTGCTCGACGGCGGCAACATCCGGCAAGCGGCGAATCATGTCTTCTGCCGCAGACCAGCCATACACCAGACACTCCAGCAAAGAATTCGATGCCATGCGATTGGCACCGTGCAGGCCGGTATAGCTCACCTCGCCAATGGCATATAGCCCATCAACATCGGTGCGGCCCTGCTGATCCACCATCACGCCGCCGCAGGTGTAGTGGGCGGCAGGAACGATGGGAATGGGCTGTTTTGTCAGGTCCAGTCCGAAGGTCAGCAATTTCTCGTAGATCATCGGGAAGTGCGCGCGGACAAAACTCTCTGGCTGATGGCTGATATCCAGATACATGCAATCGACACCCAAACGCTTCATTTCATGATCGATAGCGCGCGCCACGATATCGCGCGGGGCCAGTTCAGCGCGCTCGTCAAAATCAGGCATAAAACGGGTACCATCCGGGCGCAACAGCCATGCGCCTTCGCCGCGCAGTGCTTCCGTGAGCAAAAAGTTCTGTGCCTGAGGATGGAACAAACAGGTGGGGTGGAACTGATTGAATTCCAGATTGGCGACACGGCAGCCAGCACGCCATGCCATCGCAATACCATCGCCAGAGGCCACATCCGGGTTGGTGGTGTACTGATACACTTTTGCTGCACCGCCAGTGGCCAGTACCACCGCACGAGCACGACAGGTTTCCACCTGTTCGCGATTGCGGTTCCAGATCCACGCGCCCACCACCCGACGCTTGCCCGGCAGCCCCAGTTTGTCGGAAAGAATTAAATCAACGGCGTTAGTGCGTTCAATAATACGGATGTTGGGATGGCTTAGCGCCTGGCTCACCAGCGTGGTTTCCACCGCGCGGCCAGTGGCATCGGCGCTGTGCAGGATTCGACGATG
Organism: Pantoea sp. CTOTU50773; assembly: GCF_032082325.1. Lineage (NCBI taxonomy): Bacteria > Pseudomonadati > Pseudomonadota > Gammaproteobacteria > Enterobacterales > Erwiniaceae > Pantoea > Pantoea sp. CTOTU50773. The sequence continues at coordinate 14,165 of NZ_DAMDQC010000094.1, forward strand.
GCTGTGACCACCTTCGCGCGTCAGATGGTAACGCGCTTCGCCGTCACCTTGTGGTTCCTTGTCGAAGGCCACGCCGTTATCAATCAACCATTGCACGCAATGGCGCGCATTGCTGGCGATAAAGCTAACGGTTTCGCGCTCACATAAGCCTGCACCGGCAATTAATGTGTCTTCGACGTGAGATTCAATGCTGTCTGTTTCATCAAACACCGCGGCGATACCGCCCTGGGCATACAGCGTCGAACCTTCGTTCACCAGTGCTTTGCTTAACACGGTCACCTGGTAATAGGGTGCCAGTCGCAGCGCCAGAGAGAGGCCTGCAGCACCGCTACCCACAATTAACACATCACATTGGTAATCAGGATTCGATGTCATGGTGTTTAATTTACTAAACAAAAGGTTTCCCGAGCATAAGCCTGGAAGCCAGTCCTGTGAAGTATTTTGAACAAATTACGCGGTAAAATTATCCAGAGCGGCGACATAATCACGCGATATCAGTAAGTTATGTCCAAAAATAAGCACATCGTGTTTTTTATACCAAACACTCTGAAAATTCAGGTAATAGAGGTGAAAATTAGGGCGTCATAGGGTACTCTCCCAGCGATTATCGGTGCCGCAAATGACGCCAACGGCGTAGCCAGTCGCTACACTGAAAGACAATCAACAACAATGATGTCGTGGTTCCGATACGGAAAATATCTGGTCGTGGTGAACTTCAGGCCAACATATGACTCTAAGCGCATGCTTGCTCAGAACAATGAGATGTGCTGGCAGTTCACTTACGCATAAAAAGAGATTTGGGGAGACATTACCTCGGATGAGCGAGCAGTTAACGGATCAGGTTCTCGTTGAGCGGGTTCAGAAGGGAGATCAAAAGTCATTTAATTTACTGGTGATTCGATACCAGCATAAAGTGGCGAGCCTGGTTTCACGTTATGTCCCTTCAGGCGATGTGCCTGATGTGGTTCAGGAATCCTTTATTAAAGCGTATCGCGCACTGGAATCTTTCCGTGGCGATAGCGCCTTTTATACATGGCTGTACCGCATTGCGGTGAATACAGCAAAAAACTATTTAGTGGCTCAGGGGCGTCGTCCGCCATCCAGCGATGTGGATGCTATCGATGCAGAAAATTTCGAAAGTGCGGGAGCATTAAAAGAAATTTCGAACCCTGAGAACTTAATGTTGTCAGAGGAACTGAAACAAATTGTTTTTCGGACCATTGAGGCGCTTCCCGAAGATCTGCGTATGGCCATCACCCTCAGGGAGTTGGATGGTTTAAGTTACGAAGAGATTGCCGCCATCATGGATTGCCCGGTGGGTACGGTTCGTTCGCGTATCTTCCGTGCCCGAGAGGCCATTGATAATAAAGTTCAACCGCTTATCCAACGTCAGTGATAACGGCTACTGGAAGGGTACCAAAGCATGCAGAAAGAAAAACTTTCCGCTTTAATGGATGGTGAAACTCTCGATAACGAGCTGCTGGCGTCGTTGTCGAAGGATGCAGATCTTCAAAAAAGCTGGGAGAGCTACCATCTAATCCGCGACACCTTACGAGGTGATGTCGGTGAAGTGCTGCATTTTGATATCTCCGCACGCGTTGCAGCGGCCATTGAAAATGAGCCATTGCGCAAAGTGACTCCGCTGATTCCTGAAGCGCAGCCTGAGCCATCACGCTGGGAGAAAATGCCGTTCTGGCGTCGTGGCGGCACCTGGACTGCACAACTGGCGCAGATTGGTGTGGCTGCCTGTGTCTCGCTGGCCGTGATTGTGGGTGTTCAGCACTACAATACTCAGCCTGGCAGCAGTGCAACGGAAACCTCAGACTCTCCAGCGTTTAATACGCTGCCGATGATGGGTAAAGCTTCTCCTGTCAG
>NZ_DAMDQC010000095.1:0-15926 GCF_032082325.1 Pantoea sp. CTOTU50773
CTTTCGGCAGCGGCGTCGTGATCGTTGGCGTATTGGTGATTTTATACGCCTGGCAGCTGTGGCCGTTTACCAGCACGATTCAGTCAACGGAGAACGCCTATGTGCGCGGGCAGGTCACCTTTATCAGCCCGCAGGTCAGCGGCTATCTGACCGACGTGAATGTGGTGGATTTACAACCGGTCACCAAAGGGCAGTTACTGATGACCATTGACGATCGTATCTATCGCCAGCGCGTGCATCAGGCGCAAGCGCAGCTGGATATGAAAATCGCTGCGCAAAACAATAACCAACAGCAACGCCGCAGTGCGGAAGCCAATATTCTCAGCAATAAAGCTGCGCTGGAGAATGCCAAAGCCCAGGCGCTGAAAAGCAGCCTTGACCTGAAGCGTGTAGAAAATCTGGCGGCCGATGGGTCGCTCTCCGTGCGTGAACGTGACGCGGCGCGTGCCGCTAACGCGCAGGCGCAAGCGCAACTTCGCCAGGCAGATGCGCAGGTTGCGGTATCGCAGCAGAGTTTACAAACGGTCATCGTGAATCGCGGTTCCCTGGAAGGCGATGTCGCCAGCGCTAAAGCCGCACTGGAACTGGCCAATATCGATTTGGCCAACACGCGCATCATTGCGCCGGATAGCGGACAACTGGGTCAATTGTCGGTGCGTAAAGGCACTTATGTTACGGCAGGCACACGCCTGACCTCAGTGGTGCCGGACAACAAGTGGGTGATCGCCAATCTGAAAGAAACACAGCTGGCACGTGTGCGTCCAGGATTACCCGTGACGATTCGGGTTGATGCACTGGACGGCAAGCGTTTTGACGGCCGGGTTGAATTTATTTCCCCCGCCGCCGGTTCGGAATTCAGTGCCATTTCACCGGACAATGCCACCGGTAACTTTGTGAAGATCGCACAGCGTATTCCGGTACGTATTCAAATCCTCGGCGATACTGAAGAATTGCGTCCCGGCATGTCGGTTGAAGTCAATATTGATACTGCAGCAGAGCCGCACAAGGATGCGCCATGAAGCGGTTAATCCTCGCCTCGCTGATGACGTTGATGGTTAGCGGCTGCGCGACAGAAGTGGAAAAGGCCCCATCATCCTTACCGATCCCGGACAGTTGGCGCCAGCAGGTTGGCCCATCGGCAGCACCCGAAGCACAGTGGTGGCAACGCTTTGGCGACGATAACCTTAACCGCTTAGTGAACCAGGCGTTGCAACATAACAGCGATATCCTGATTGCCCGTTCACGGGTCGATCAGTACCGCGCGCAATTGCGTGCTGCGCAGGGGGATAATTTCCCCACGCTATCCGCCGGGGTTGCCGCCACACACCAGCGCGCATTGTCGGCAGTAACCGGGCAACCGTATGAGAATGCCGTCTTCCAGGGACTGCTGCAGGCAAACTATGACGTGGACCTCTGGGGCAGTCGCAGCAACAGCATTCTTGCTTCGCAAGCGTCTCTGGATGCCCAGCGTGCTGCAGCTTCCGCGGCTGAATTAACGGTGGCCAGTTCGGTGGCCTCCGGTTACCTCAGTTTGTGCGCGCTGGACGAACAATTGCGTGTCACCGAAGCGACGCTGGCCACGCGTGAAAACTCGTTAAATCTGGCGCAGCGCCAGTTTGAAACCGGCTATACCTCACGACTGGAGTGGATGCAGGCGGCATCGGAATATCAGACCGCGAAAGCGCAGGTGCCGCAGTTACAGCATCAAATCGAACAACAAGAGAATGCACTCAGCGTGCTGGTGGGCATGAATCCGCGCGAGATTGCCCGTACCCGCAACTTCGACCATATCAAACCGCAGACGCTGCCGGCGTTGTTGCCGTCTCAGCTGCTCAACCGCCGCCCGGATATCGTGCAGGCACAGCGTCAGTTGATTGCCGCGGATGCCTCGCTGGCTTCGGCGCAGGCCGATTTATTGCCTTCACTTAATCTGACGGCGACCGGCACGCTGCAAAGTTTTCAACTGCATCAGTTACTCGAGAATCCCTTCCGCCTGTGGAGCATTGGCGGCAGCATTCTCGCACCACTATTAAATCGCGAAGCACTGACGGCGCAGGTGGATGTGGCGATGGCCGCACGTAACCAGGCGCTTTATGGCTATGAGAAAGTGGTACGCGGTGCCTTTTCGGATGTGGATAACGCGTTGGATGCCATTCGCCGCAGTGAGGAACAGCTGACGGAATTGCAGAAGCAAGAAGGCTATGTGACAGAAGCATATCGCATCGCACGTAATCGTTATCAGAACGGTTATGCCTCTTATCTGGATGAACTGGACGCGCAGCGCACCTTGTTTAACACTCAGCTCAATATTGTCTCAGTGAAAAACACTCTGTTGCTCGCACAAATCGATCTTTACCGATCGCTAGGCGGCGGCTGGCAGGGCTAAACATCATGCCACAAGCCGGTTTTGTGGCAGATTTTACGCTGTAAACCCGGCAATTTCTGCTTTTGCCATGAAATGAGGCGCTGCTTAAGTCATTCGTGCTTTTTTTTACTTGTCTTTACATATAGTGGTATTATTCGCGCGCTTTACAAAGTCTGAACGGATCAGTGCAAGTTCAATTACGCACACGGTCGCCATTAGTGGTGATTGGCTACGACAGGGGAAACAAAGGAAATGATGAAAAAAAAAGCGGCGCTTGCCTTAATCGTGACAGCGGCATTAATGACGGGTTGCGCACCGCGCACCGCGCCCATTCAGAACGTGAGCCAGACCGTTGGGCAGAGCTACACGGATAGTCAAATGCAGCGCGCCATTGTTGAAGCCGGTGCGGCCAACCACTGGGTGATTTCCCCGGCAGGCCCAGGCGTGATGAACGGTAAGCTGTCCGAGCGCGGTCATACGGCCGACATTCGCATCACTTATGCTGCAAACAGCTACCGCATTGATTATGTGAGCAGTACCAATCTGAAAGCGGGCAGTGGCCAGATCCATCGTAACTACAACCGCTGGATTCAGAATCTGAACCAGGGTATTCAGACGCGTCTTGCGGTTCAGGCCGTAAAATAAGCGCCATGCGTGATCGCTGACATAATGTTTTAAAGAAAGCGCTAACGCTGCCGAAAGAGAAAACAGGCGGGCCACGTGCCCGCCTTGTTAATCGGCGACATTCGCATGAGACGGATGACGGACTCGAACGCAAGCAGGGAAGGGATGCCGCACAGCGAAAATCTGACCATCCCTGAGGCTGAAGAAAGAATACAGGTATGAAACTCGCTTACACCCTGGTTGACTGGCACGCGATTGCACCAGGTCACAGCACTGCCGATGAGTGGCAGCACTGGGCCGGACAGCAAACCGCGTTGGACGCCACCCTACCGATCGCCAAACCCCAATTTTTGCCGATGATGACTGCACGCCGCCTGAGTGCGGGCAGCCGTGCGGCTGTGGAAAGCGGGCTGGCGCTACTGGCACGTCAAACGATGGATGCCATTGTGTTTACCAGCCGCCACGGTGAGCTGGAACGTAATCTGCGCATACTCACGGCGTTAAAAGATCAGCAGGCGCTCTCTCCGACCGATTTTGCCATGTCCGGACACAACTCTGCGGTGGGGAGTTTAACCATTGCGGCGCGACAGTCGCTGGTCTCTTCGTCAATTTCAGCGGGCATGGACAGTTTTCAACAGGGTTTGCTTGAGGTCGCGGCTTTGCATCAGGCGGGCTACGCGCAGGTGCTGCTGGTGGATTTTGACGGCGTTGTACCTGCCTATTATCAGCCGTGGCTACCCGAAATTGACCGCTTCAACGCCCCTTACGCGGTGGCTTTGTTGCTGCAATCTGGCAATGAGTGGCGCTGCACAGCAGAGCCCGCGCGCCCCGCAGCCGAGACTTTGCCGCAAAGTCTGCAATTCCTGCAGGCGATGTTGCAAGGTGACGAACGAATGACGATTGCCGGTAAACGTCACCTGTGGCACTGGGAGCGTCATCATGGCGGATAATTCGTTAGCCCTGCGCTGGCGTGCTGGCTGCAACTTTTACTGGCGACTGGTGATGACTGCCGTGAGTTTTACGCTGTTCAGCGTGGGCGGTCTGCTGCTGTCTGTGACCTGGTTTAACCTGCTGTTGCTGATTCAGCGCGATGGCCTGCGTCGTCGTCAGATTGCACGCAGCAGCATTGCCTGGAGCTTCCGCTGTTTCCTGCGCTTTTGTCGCTTTGTCGGTGTCTACGATTATCGGATCATTGGTGCGGAGCTACTGCGCCAGGATCGCGGCTGTCTGATTGTCGCCAATCATCCTTCGTTAATTGATTATGTGATGATTGCTTCGGTGCTTCCGGAAATGGATTGTCTGGTAAAAGCCGAACTGCAGCACAATATTTTTTTTAATGGCGTCATTAAATCTGCCGATTACCTGATTAACAGCGAAGCCGATACCTTGTTGCCCGATAGCCAGCAGCGTTTAGCGCGCGGCGATACCATTCTGATTTTTCCTGAAGGGACGCGTACCCGTTATGGTGAACCGTTAAAGCTGCAACGCGGTGCCGCCAATATCGCGGTGCGTGCCGGATGCGATCTGCGCGTGGTACATATTAGCTGCACCCAGCGTATGCTCGATAAGCAAAGTCGCTGGTATCAGATTCCGCTGGTTAAACCCGTTTTTACTGTACGCGTACAATCGCGTATTGATAGCCAGGCCTTTAGTGAAGCCGAAGAAGATGCGCAGCCGCTCGCCGCGCGTCGCCTGACGCGTCACCTGCAACAGGCGCTGGTCCCTGAAGAGACAAAGTAAGTTATGCAAGCACTGATTGACGACATCAAACTGATGATTATCGACACGCTGAATCTGGAAGATATCAGCCCGGACGATATAGAAACCGACGCCCCCTTGTTTGGCGAAGGGTTGGGACTCGATTCAATCGATGCCCTTGAGCTGGGACTGGCGGTGAAAAATCGCTTCGGCGTACAGCTTTCTGCAGAAAGCGAAACCTTACGCGCGCACTTTTTTTCCGTGGCCACGCTGGCCGCGTTTGTTGAACAACAGCAAGCCTGAGAACAGTCAAAATGATGAATAAAGACGAAATTTACCAGGAAGTGGCCTCGCTGCTCACCTCGCTGTTTGAAATTGATGCCGATGATATCCGCCCGGATGCCCGTCTGTATGAAGATCTCGAACTCGACAGCATTGATGCGGTGGACATGGTGGTGCACCTGCAAAAGCGTACCGGCCGAAAAATCAAACCTGAAGCCTTCCGTGCGGTTCGCACCGTGCAGGATGTGGTGGATGCCGTCGATCAACTGATGCGCGACGAAGCCTGATTTCCGGCATGCCAGCCTTTCTGCGCCTGATAAATGGTCTGGCCCTGCTGGCCTGGCCGTTTCTGGTGTGGCTTGCCGTCACCCATCCGCAATGGCGCGGCGTGATTGCTCTGTTAGCCCTGCTGTTTGGTTGGCGCATCTGGCAGTTACGTCATGCGCAGGGCGCGATGGGGCGAGTGATGCTGTCGCTGGCGCTGGTGGGGACCTTACTGTGCCTCGCCAGCATGCTGTTGCGCAGTCAGCATTTGTTGCTGTGGTATCCGGTGGTGGTGAATGGGCTGATGCTGCTGCTGTTTGGCACATCTTTGTGGAGCCCGATGCCGCTGGTCGAGCGTTTAGCGCGGCTGCGTGAAGCGGATTTCCCCGCGCGGGCCGTGCGCTATACGCGGCGCGTGACACAGGTATGGTGTGGATTTTTCATTATTAATGGCAGCGTGGCGTTGGTCACTTGCCTGCTCAATGATCTCTCGCTGTGGACACTCTGGAATGGGTGCATCAGCTATCTGCTGATGGGCACGCTGACGGGCGGCGAATGGTTGCTGCGTCAGCGTATGAGGAACAAGGCATGAAGGTGGTGAGTATCCGCGACTGGCTGGCTGCGCCGGATCGCGTGGTGGCCTGGCAAGGGCAGCAACAGCATTGGTTATCGGAGATGCGTCAGCAGGTGCTGGCGTTAATGGAAAAACTCCAAAGCCAGCCGGGTCAGCACTGGGCGTTGTGCTTCGATAACAGTTATCACTTCACGGCGGCGCTGCTGGCGTTATGGCACGCCGGTAAAACCCCGGTGATCCCCGGACATTGTCGGGCCGCGCAGCTGGAAGAGATGGCAGAACAATTGGATGGCGTGATCAGCGATATGCCGCTGGCGGTGTCCCTGCCACAATTGCGCTGGGACGGTGCACTGGCGCTGGGCGAACTGCCTGCCATCGCCGAAGATGCCGAACTGGTGCTATTCACCTCCGGTTCCACCGGGACGCCGCGTCGCGTGGTGAAATCACTGCGTGCACTCGATCTTGAAGCGCAATGGCTGGCAGCGTTATGGGCCGACCGTCTGCAGCAATGCCACGTGATTGCGTCAGTGAGCCATCAACATCTGTATGGCCTGACGTTTCGCATTGTGTTGCCGATGGCGCTGAGCTTGCCACTTGCCGCTCAGCAAATTTTTTACGGTGAACAGCTCGCCGATCAGCGTCGCGATCGTCGCTATGCCTTTATCAGTAGCCCGGCTTTTTTGCGTCGCCTGGATTCTGCCCTGGATGCACCTTCATGTGCGCTGATTGTTTCGGCTGGCGGGGCATTGCCCTGGGCTGATGCACAGCACGCTCAGCGCGCCTTTGAGTGTGCGGTGGATGAGATTTACGGCAGCACCGAAACTGGCGTGATCGGCTGGCGCTGTGTGCAGGCGGAAAACGCCCCGTGGCACTGTTTCCCCCAAGTTAAGCTGGTACAGCAGGAAGCCGGCTGGCGGGTGTTTTCAGCTCTGCTGGAAACCCCTGAAGGTTGGCCGCTCGACGATCGCATCGTGCAACAGCCCTCCGGCGTATTTCAGCTGGCGGGGCGTCAGGATCGGGTGGTGAAGATAGAAGATAAGCGCGTTTCACTCAGTGAGATCGAGCGAAGACTGCTGGCCTTACCCGGCGTAGAAGACGCGGCCGCTCTGGCGATTCAGCGTCACGGACGCCAGGCGATTGGCGTGGTGCTGGCTTTGCCGGACACGCTGGATGCCGCAACGCTGACCCAACGCAAGAAACAATGGAAAATCGCGCTACAACCCTGGCTGGAGCCAGTCGCCATGCCGCGTTACTGGCGTGTCGTCAACGCGATTCCGGTTACGGCGCAGAGTAAACGCGCCTGGCCCCAAATTGAGGAACTGTTTGATGTTGCCGGTTGAACTCAACGCCCTGCAGCAGGGCGCAACACTGACGCTGCGCCTGCATGCTGCCGCGGATCTGTTTTGGTTCCGCGGCCACTTCCCGACCTTACCGATTTTACCCGGCGTGGCGCAGCTCGACTGGGCTTTACATTACGGCCTGTCACGCCTGGCCATCGGTAAACACTTCCGTTCAATTGAGAACATCAAGTTTCAGCAGCCGGTGCCGCCTGATGCGAAGCTAGAGCTGCAGCTGAGCTGGCAGGAAGACAAATCACTGCTGAGCTTCAGCTACAGCCTGATTTACGCGGACAGCACTGAGATTGCCAGCAGCGGGAAGATTCGCCTGTGCTGAATGCGCCTTTCAAACCCTGTGTGCTGATTCCCTGCTACAACCACGGCGCCATGCTGGCCTCGGTGCTGGCGCGGCTGGCTCCCTTTAATCTGCCGGTGATTATCGTCGATGACGGCAGTGATACGCAGACTCAGCAGCAGATCGCTGACCTTGAGGCTCCACAGCTGGATATCCTCACCTTACCGGTTAATCAGGGCAAAGGTGCGGCGGTAATCGCCGGGATGCGCCGGGCCGCCGCAGCAGGATACAGCCACGCGCTACAACTCGACGCGGATGGTCAGCATCAGGTGGAAGACACGCCGCGCATGCTGGCGGAAGCGGAAAGCCATCCCGATTGCCTGATCTCCGGCCAGCCTGTTTACGATGATTCCATTCCGAAATCCCGCTTGTATGGCCGTTACATCACCCATTTTTGGGTGTGGATTGAAACGCTCTCTTTCTCGCTAAAAGACAGCATGTGCGGTTTCCGCGTCTACCCGCTGCAACCCTCATTGGCACTCTGCGATCGCCACCCGATTGGCCAGCGCATGGATTTCGACACCGAAATCATGGTGCGACTCTACTGGCAGGGCACGCCGAGCCGCTTTATCAGCACGCGCGTCACCTATCCGGAAAGTGGCCTGTCACATTTTGATGCCTTGCACGACAACCTGCGTATCTCATGGATGCACACGCGCCTGTTCTTTGGCATGGTGCCGCGCATCCCACAGTTACTGAGCCGGGGTAAAACGGCGCAGCACTGGGCCGCCACGCCAGAACGTCGGGGTCAGAGCGGGTTGCGTTTTATGCTGTGGTTGTATCGTCGCGCCGGGCGGCTGCCGTTTGTGCTGTTGCTATGGCCGGTGGTGGCGGTTTACTGGTTGAGCGGACGTGAGGCGCGTACCGCTTCTCAGCAATGGCTGACGCGGGTGCAGGCAGAAGCCAGTAAACAGCAGATTGCCCTGCCGACGCCGCTCAATAGCTATCGCCACTTTCTGCGCTTTGGTTACAGCATGCTGGATAAAGTCGCCAGCTGGCGCGGAGAGGTACAGTGGGGACGCGATATTGATTTTGCGCCGGGTGCCGAAGCGGTCATCCGTGCTGCGGAGGGCAAAGGACATTTGATCCTCGCGTCGCATCTGGGTGATATCGAGGCCTGCCGCGCCATGGCAAAGCAGGTCAGTGGGCTGGTGATCAATGCGCTGGTGTTTACCGATAACGCCCAGCGCTTTCGCGAGGTGCTGGAGAGCATTGCACCGCAGGCCGGGGTGAATCTGATGCCGGTCACCGATATCGGCCCGGATACGGCCATCCTGCTGCAGCAAAAACTGGATGCCGGGGAATGGGTGGCGATTGTTGGCGATCGCACCGCCGTGCATCGTCAGCGCGGGGGCGAACGCCGCGTGGTGTGGAGTGCATTTATGGGTCGTCCGGCACCGTTTCCGCAGGGGCCTTTTGTCCTGGCCGCCGCCTTACGCTGTCCGGTGCTGTTGATGTTTGCCTTACGGGAACAGGGCAGACTGCGAGTGCATTGTGAACCCTTTGCCGATCCGATCCTGCTGCCGCGCGCCCAACGACAGGCGGCGCTGCAGGCCACGGTGGATCGCTATGCCGAACGACTGCAGCAGCATGCGCTGATGGCGCCGCTGGACTGGTTTAACTTTTACGATTTCTGGACGTTACCAGAGGAGAAGAGCCGCGATGAGTGAACATATCTGGCGCGCTGAGGTTGAATTAACCGTGTCGTTCCACGACTGCGACCCGATGGGCGTGGTGTGGCACGGCAACTATTTCCGCTTTTTTGAAGTGGCGCGTGAAGCGCTGCTGCGCAGCATCAACTACAGCTACGGTGAGATGACCGCCAGCGGTTTTGTCTGGCCAGTGGTAGATACGCGTGTCAAATATCGCCAGCCGTTACGCTGTGAAGAGGTGATCCGCGTGGAAGCCCGCATTACCGAATACGAAAACCGCCTGCGTATCGATTATGTCATCCGCAATGTGGCGGGCCAGATCACCACCAAAGCACACACGCTGCAGGTGGCGGTTGATGCGGCAAGTCAGGAAATGAATTTCGTTTCACCCGATATTTTATTTGAACGCCTGGGAGTCAAACCGTGATCAGAACTCTTTGTCTGATGCTGACGTTGCTGTGTGCCAGCGCACAGGCCATCACGTTGGATCAGCTGCAGCAGCGTTTTGCCAGCCAGCCGGTGATCCGCGCCAACTTCGAGCAGGTGCGTACCATTTCTGGTATGTCGCAGCCGCTGGTGTCGCGTGGCCAGTTATTAATCGCCCAGCAACAAGGTTTGTGGTGGCATCAGGCCACGCCGTTTGTGATGACCTTGATTCTCGATGATAAGCGCATGGTGCAGAGCATGAGCGGTCAGCTGCCGCAGGTGATCACCGCCGACAGCAATCCGCAGATGTTTCAGTTCAATCATCTGCTGCGCGCCTTGTTTAAGGCCGACGAAAAGGTGCTGCGCGAGAATTTTGAACTCGATTTCCATGATAAAGGGAATGACCAGTGGCAGCTCAGCCTGACGCCTAAGGCGGCACCGCTGAACAAAATCTTCAATCGCATCGATCTACAAGGTGCAGCCTTCCTTAACAGCATTACGCTGGATGATAAGCAGGGCGATAAAACCGCCATCACCTTAAGTGATACCCGCACCAAGCCGAAACAACTGACTGATGAAGAGCGAGCGCGTTTTGCCCCAGCGCAGTGAGAAAACCGCTGCGCTGCTGTGGCTGGCGGTTTGTCTGGCATTGGCGGTGGCCCTGGCCATCCTGTTGCCGCGCAGCCAGCTGAACAGCAGCGTGCTGGCTTTACTGCCGCAACAAAATCTGGGGCAGGCACCCGCTGAAATCCAGCAAGGCTTTATGCAGCGGCTGGATCGTCAGCTGGTGTGGCTGGTGAGCGCCGATAACGATCACGGCGATGAAGCGGCAGAGTGGTGGCAAGCGCAGCTGCAGGCGCTGCCGATGCTGAAACAGGTGAGCGGTGCGCTGGATGATGACCAGATGCAGCGTTGGGGCACCTACGCCTTCCAGCATCGTAACGGCCTGATCGATTCGTTAACGCGCGCCCGTCTGCAAAACGGCGGTACGGCACAAGCCGACTGGATTCTGGCGCAACTGTTTTCAGCGTTTGCCGGTGTGAGCAGTAAAGAAATTCAAAACGATCCGCTGATGCTGGTGCGTGGCGCGCAGCTGGCACTGCAGCAGAATGCCAGCAAAATGGTACTGCATAACGGCTGGTTAACCGTGAATGACGCCCAGCAGCGCCGCTGGTATTTCCTGCACGGTGAACTGGCGAGCAATGCCTTTAGCATTCAGCAAAGTCATCAGTTGGTGACCGCCCTCAACCAGCTTGAACAGCAGTTAAAAACGCGCTGGCCAGATGCGCAGCTGTTAACGCGTGGCACAGTGCTGTTTAGCGATGATGCCAGCCAGCGCGCGCAGCATGATGTCGAGACGCTCGGCAGCGTCACACTGGCCGGCTTGCTGCTGCTGGTGTGGCTGGTGTTCCGCTCGCTGCGGCCCCTGGCGCTGTGTGCGCTCTCGGTGGCGATAGGCGCGATGGCGGGTACGGTGCTGACCTTGATCTTTTTTGGTGAGCTGCATCTCACGACTTTAGTGATGAGCCTCAGCATTGTCGGCATCTCTGCCGATTATACCTTGTACTATCTGACGGAACGCATGGTACACGGCGAACAAAACACGCCGTGGCAAAGCCTGCATAAAGTGCGCGCCACGTTACTGCTGGCACTGGGCACCACGGCGATTGCCTGGTTGCTGATGCTGCTGGCACCGTTCCCCGGTTTGCGCCAACTGGCGGTGTTCGCCGCCAGCGGGTTAAGTGCATCTTGCCTGACGGTGATCTGTTTTTATCCATGGCTGGTGCGTGGCCTGCCGGTGCGACCGATTCCCGGTATGGTGTGGCTGGCGCGCTGGTTAGCGGCATGGCGCCGCAACACGCTGTTAAAAGTCGGATTGCCACTGCTGGTGGCGCTCTATGCATTGAGCGGCATGATTCAGCTGCGCGTCGATGACGATATTGCTCATCTGCAGAGCGCTCCGGCTAAATTGCTGGCTCAGGATCGGCAACTGGCACAGCTCACGGGACAACAGGCCGACCAAACCTGGTTCGTGGTGTGGGGGGATAACGAGCAGCAGGCATTGCAACGTCTCAGCGCACTGACACCCAAGCTACAACTGGCGCAGCAGCAGGGCTGGATGGCAGGTTATCGCGTATTGCCGCTTAATTCGCTGGATCAGCAACAGCAGGATCTGCAGCTGTTGCAGCAGGCTGCGCCGAATATCCTGACGCGGTTAAAACAGGCGGGAATCACGTTAGCCAATGCCGATCTTGCGGCGATGCCAGTCAATGCCGATGACTGGCTGGCAAGTCCGCTGAGCGAGGGCTGGCGTTTGCTGTGGTTGTCGCTGCCGGATGGACGCAGCAGCGTGCTGGTGCCGGTCAATGGCGTGAAAAACAGTGCGGCGTTACTCGATTTAGCAACGCAGCAGGCGGGCGTGAGCTGGGTCGATCGCAAAGCCAGCTACGATGAACTGTTCCGTTTCTGGCGTACGCTGCTGAGTGGCCTGTTGGCGCTGGCGTTGTTGCTGATCACCGTCAGTTACATCGTGCGCCTTGGCCTGCAAGCGGGTTTACGCAGCGCCTTGCCTTCCTGGCTGTCGCTGGCGGCAGCGCTGGCAACATTAGGCTGGATTGGCGCCAGCCTGAACTTATTTGCCTTGCTGGCGCTGATTCTGGTGCTGGGCATCGGCATCAATTACACGCTGTTCTTCAGTAATCCGCGCGGTACGCCGCTGACCTCTATGCTGGCCGTCACGCTGGCGATGATGACCACACTGCTGACGCTGGGCATGCTGGTGTTCAGCAGCACAGCGGCGATCAGTGGTTTTGGTACGGTGCTGTGCAGCGGGATCTTTTGTGCATTCTTGTTAGCGCCGCTGGCGCTGGCACCAGGGAAAAGGAAGCAACGATGAAAACAGGTGCTTTGTTGTTGATGCTGAGCCTGCTGTTAAGCGGTTGTGCGCAGCATGACAGCCCATCCGAACGGCCCACCGCGTGGCTGAAACCGGGCGTGCGCGTCACGTTGCCTGCGCCGGGCATTTCACCCGCGTTTCAGCAGCAGCAACTGCTGACCGGCCACGCCAAAGGTAAAACCCAGTCACTGCTGGTGCTGTTAAGCGCCGATTCACAGCAAATCAGCCTGGCGGGTTTGTCCTCGCTGGGCATTCGCTTGTTCCGTGTGACCTATGATAAAAACGGGATTCATACGCAGCAGATGATGGCGCTGCCCGAAATGCCGCCAGCCAGCCAGGTGCTGGCAGATGTCATGCTGAGCCACTGGCCGCTCAGCGCATGGCAACCGCAGTTGCCGCCAGGCTGGCAACTGGTCGACGAGGGTGATCGTCGTGAGTTGCGCGATCCTGCCGGTAACGTGGTGACGTTGATTCGCTATCTGCAACGGGGAACCGTACGTGAACCGATCAGCATCGACCAGCGCGCCTTCGGTTATCAAATTCAAATTCAGCATCTGGACGCATCTTCATGATCTACATTTCGGCGTTTGGCATGGTGAATGCGCTTGGCAACTCACTGGAGCAGATTGCCGCGCAGTTAACCTCAGGCCACGCACCCGGCATGCAGCCGCGCGAAGGCTGGTTGCAGCAAGGTAAAACCTGCTGGCTGGGCGAGGTGCCGGGCGAACTGCCAGCTGTGCCCGCCGCACTTGCCACGCATAACACGCGCAATAATCAGCTGCTGCTGGCGGCGCTGGCGCAGATCCGTCCGGCCGTGGATGCGGCGATTGCCCGCTTTGGTGGTGAACGTGTCGCGGTGGTGCTGGGCACCAGTACCTCGGGCGTGGACGAAGGCGATCGTCAGGTTGACAGAGGCTTACCGGGTTACGATTACCGCATGCAGGAGTTGGGCGATCCGTCGCGTTTCCTGGCGCACTACCTTGAACTGGACGGCCCGGCGTACACCATTTCTACTGCCTGTTCCTCCAGTGCACGCGCGTTGATCAGTGGACAGCGCTTGATTGAGGCCGGTCTGGTGGATGTGGCGCTGGTGGGCGGTGCGGATTCATTGAGCCGCATGCCAATAAACGGTTTTGCCAGCCTGGATTCGTTATCCGAACGCCAGTGTGCACCGTTCAGCGCAGGACGTGACGGTATTTCTATCGGTGAAGCGGGGGCGCTGCTGCTGCTGACGCGTGAGCCGCAGTCGCTGGCGCTGCTTGGTGCGGGTGAGTCATCAGACGCCTGGCATATGTCGGCTCCGCATCCAGAAGGCATTGGCGCCGAGCAAGCGATGAAGATGGCGCTGAAGCAGGCCCAATTGCAGCCGCAGGATATCGGCTACATTAATTTGCACGGCACCGCGACACCACTCAACGATCAGGTCGAGTCGGGCGTGGTTCATCGTTTGTTTGGCGATAGCGTGCCCTGTAGTTCCACTAAGCACCTAACGGGCCACACGCTCGGCGCGGCGGGTGCGACCGAGGCGGCGCTGGCGGCACTCATCGTGCAGCAGAATCTGGCGTTACCGGCGCAGGATTTTAGCGCCACTACCCTGGATAGCACGCTGCCGGTTTGCGGACTGCTGACTTTGCCACAGCCGCTGGCGCGTCCCATCATCGCCTCAAACTCTTTTGCCTTTGGCGGGAACAACACCTGCCTGATTGTAGGAAAGCCTCATGACTGATTTTCTGCCGGTGGGCGACTATCTGCCGCACCGTGCACCGATGCTGCTGCTGGATCGCGTGATTCAGGTCAGCGACGAGCGTGTGGTGTGTGAAGTGACCATCAACCACCAGGGCGTACTCGCGCCGTTTCTTAATGCGCAGGGCGAGCTGCCCGCGTGGTTTGGCGTCGAGATCATGGCGCAGACCGTTGGCGTCTGGTCTGGCTTTCATGCCCGACAGCGCGGCGATCGGAATATCCGCCCCGGCATGTTACTGGGGGGACGCGGCTATCGTGCCGCTGCTGCCACCTTTGCCGCAGACAGCACGCTGCGGGTGGAAATGCATCTGCTGATGCGTGACGACAAGCTCGGTAGCTTTGAAGGCGAGATCCGCAGTCAGGATACGGTCCTTGCCAGCGGTCGGCTGAATACCTATCAGCCGGATGAACAGGAACTTAACCAATTACAACAAGGGATGCAGGCATGACGCGCAGCGTATTAGTGACCGGCGCCAGTAAAGGGATTGGCCGCGCCATTGCGCTTCGCCTGGCGCAGGATGGTTTCAACGTGGTGGTGCATTACCACCGTGATGCAGCGGGTGCACAACAGACGCTGGCGGACATCACGAATGCGGGCGGAGTGGGGCGCACTCTGCAGTTTGACGTGGCCGATCGCGAAGCCACACGCACGGCAATTGAAAACGATATCGCCGAACACGGCGCCTATTACGGCGTAGTGAACAATGCCGGTATTACGCGTGACGGCGCTTTCCCGGCCCTGACCGAAGATGAGTGGGACAGCGTGATCCACACCAACCTCGACAGCTTCTACAACGTGATTCATCCCTGTGTGATGCCGATGATTGGTCTGCGTAAAGGCGGCCGAATCGTCACCCTATCCTCGGTGTCCGGTATCATGGGCAATCGCGGTCAGGTGAATTACAGCGCGGCCAAGGCAGGGATTATTGGTGCCACCAAAGCGCTGGCCATCGAGTTAGCAAAACGCAAAATCACCGTGAACTGTATCGCGCCAGGTTTGATTGACACCGGCATGACGGATCTGGAGCCGATGGTGATCGACGAAGCGCTGAAAATCATCCCGATGAAACGGATGGGCGCGGCTGAGGAAGTCGCCGGGCTCGCCAGCTATTTGATGTCGGATATTGCGGGCTACGTAACGCGTCAGGTGATTTCAATTAATGGAGGTATGCTGTGATGCAGCGGGTCGTGGTAACCGGAATGGGGGGCGTCACTGCCTTTGGTGAAAACTGGCCAGCGGTGGCTGCGCGCATTAAGCAGGGGCAAAATGCAGTGCGTAAAATGCCGGAATGGCAGATTTACGACGGCTTACACACCTTGCTCGGTGCCCCGGTCGATAACTTCGAACTGCCTGCGCACTACACGCGCAAACGCATTCGTTCGATGGGGCGAGTGTCGCTAATGGCGACGCGCGCCACCGAGTTGGCGCTGGAACAGGCCGGCTTGATCGATCACCCGGTGCTGACCAGCGGGGAAACCGGTATTGCCTATGGTTCATCTACTGGCAGCACCGGCCCGGTCAGTGAATTTGCCACCATGCTGACAGAAAAACATACCAACAACATTACCGGCACCACCTATGTGCAGATGATGCCGCATACCACGGCGGTGAACGCCGGGCTGATCTTTGGCCTGCGCGGCCGGGTGATCCCGACTTCCAGCGCCTGCACCTCGGGCAGCCAGGCGATTGGCTATGCGTGGGAAGCGATC
>NZ_DAMDQC010000096.1:0-15915 GCF_032082325.1 Pantoea sp. CTOTU50773
TCAGTTTTTAACAGCTCTTCGAGCCCACGCGCCGTACTGGCAAACAGAGAATTCATATCGTCACTTTTTACTCTTGCTAAAATTGTTGCGCATTATAGCGAATCAGCGTCCTATGTCATAAAGTTAGCTTCTTTTTGTCCTGTTGGAGTTTCGATGATTACGCTTTCTCGCCTCTATATTCATCCGGTCAAATCGATGCGCGGTTTGCAACTGTCTCATGCACAGGTGCTGGAGAGTGGTCTGGCGTTTGATCGCATCTTCATGGTGACCGAACTGGACGGCACTTTTATTACTGCGCGACAGTATCCGGACATGGTGCGTTTTACTCCTGCGCTGTTACCCGATGGCTTATTTTTAAATGCCCCGGATGGCAGCCAGGCGTTAATTCGCTTCAGCGATTTCACGGCACAATTGTCACCCACTGAAGTTTGGGGGAATCATTTCACCTCGCATATTGCGCCCGCCGAAATCAATGATTGGCTGAGTGAATTCTTTCCGCGTCCGGTGCAATTGCGCTGGACCGGTGTGGCTCCCACGCGACGGGTGAAAAAATTTGATGAGGTATCGCTGAGTTTCGCGGATGGTTTTCCCTTCCTGCTGGTGAATATGTCGTCACTGCAGGATCTGCAGCAGCGTTGCCCGGCCAGCGTTCGCGTTGAGCAATTCCGCCCTAACCTGGTGGTCAGCGGCGCAGCCGCATGGGATGAAGACAGCTGGAAGCAAGTTAAAATCGGCGAGATTGTTTTTGATATGCCCAAGCCCTGCAGCCGCTGTGTATTCACCACCGTGGGTACCGAAAGCGGGCGCAAACATCCCGAAGGTGAACCCCTGGCCACGTTACAACGTTTCCGCAGCGGTCAGGACGGCAGCGGAGATATCGATTTCGGTCTGAATCTGATCGCCCGCAACAGCGGCGTGATCCGCGTCGGCGATGAGCTCACGGTTTTGGCTCGTCAGACACCGCGAGCTTACGGAGCGGGCGCGGTGGTGGAAACCCTCAAACCGGCTGCCAGCCAACAGGCAGAAGTGATCATTGGCTATCAGGGCAGTGAATTTACCGGCGACAACCAGCAAGTGCTACTCGAACAACTGGAGATGCAGGGCTTTCGCATTCCCTACTCGTGTCGTGCCGGGATATGTGGTAGCTGCAAGGTGACGCTGGTATCGGGCGAAGTGAAAGCGCTGAAACAGAGCGCAGTGCGCGCAGACGGAACGATTCTCAGTTGTAGCTGTATTCCCGCAGGCGATATTGTTCTGGCTTAAACGCTTAAACCGCCCGCGCAAAGTGGGCGTTTTGTTCCAGCTGATGCGGTCGTAAACGATCGTTCATGATCTTGATCGCATCACCTAACTGCATGCCTTTACCCGCTACTGAAAGTGCATTTTGCGCCAGTAAACATAACGCCGCATTTTCACCGCTCTCAACCACCAGCAATTGCGCCTGTTCGCCGCTATCGGCCAGCGTCACGGCTACCATATCGCCTGATGCGGGTTGCCAGCTCTGGGCATGGCTGGTGAAATGCCAGCTTTTTGGCATCAGCGGTTTTAAAAAACGACTCGCGACTAATGCGTTTAAGACTAATTCAGCGCGCTGATCGCCTTTTAATCCACTCTGTCGGCAGCGCTCTTCAAACGTAAAATACAGGGCAGCGTCATCGACACAAAAACCACTGACATTAAAGGCATCCGGTGTCAGCATTTTACGCGAGAAGCGCGAACGAAATAGCATGCCATCGGCTAAATCCAGCATCATACGATCGTGCTCTGCGTCAAAATACCAACGCCAGTTATCATCAGGTTTGATTTTCATGATGTGCCCTGTGGTTAATCGCTGCGCTAAATGGCGCTCAATGAAAAAATAAAGCTCTAAGGAAAAGATGAAAAAAACATCAGCAGGACAAAATATAAACGAGCCGAAGGGATAAATAAACCCCCCGGCGCGGGAAAGTGGGAAATGTCTTAGAGGTGGGTCACGATATCTTTAATTAAACCTGGGCCTTTATAAATAAAGCCAGAGTATATCTGCACCAATGTGGCCCCTGCGGCCATTTTTTCACGAGCGGAAACCAGTGAATCAATACCACCGACGCCAATAATAGGTAAGCGACCTTGCAGCTCTTGCGACAAGCGGCGAATCACTTCAGTGCTGCGTGACTGTACCGGACGGCCACTTAATCCACCCATCTCATCGGCATATTTAAGTCCAGCAACTAAAGCACGATCGAGCGTGGTATTCGTGGCAATGACACCGTCAATTTCATGGCGCACCAAACTGTCGGCAACCTGGATCAATTCTTCTTCAGAAAGATCCGGCGCGATCTTCACCGCGACCGGCACATATTTAAGGTGCCGTTCCTGCAGCTCTTTTTGTTTTAATTTGATCGCCGAAAGCAGATCGTCCAGCGCTTCGCCATATTGCAGCGTGCGTAATCCAGGTGTGTTTGGCGATGAAATATTGATGGCGATATAACCGGCATGGGCATACACCTTTTCCATGCAGATCAGATAATCGTCTTTGCCTTGCTCCACTGGCGTATCTTTATTTTTGCCAATATTGATACCGAGGACACCTTTGAAACGCGCTTTTTTAACGTTCTCGACTAAGTGATCGACGCCGTGATTATTAAAGCCCATGCGATTAATAATCCCTTCCGCTTCCACCAGACGGAACATGCGCGGCTTATCATTGCCAGGCTGTGGACGTGGCGTCACCGTCCCGACTTCCACGAAGCCGAAACCCATCGCACCAAAGGCATCAATGCACTCTGCGTTTTTATCGAGGCCTGCAGCAAGCCCCAGCGCGTTAGGGAAAGTCAATCCCATGCAGGTCACCGGGCGTGACGGCAGCGACTGGCGAATCAGTCCTTCCAGCGGCGTTCCGCTGATAAAACGTAATTGTTGAAAGGTGAGTTCGTGCGCACGCTCTGGATCGAGCTTAAACAGCGCCGGCCGGACGATAGGATATAACATGCACTCTCCTGAATGGCGGAAGCGAAGAAGTCGGGTGCACGGAAATTTGTGCGCCAGAATGGTAAAGGCCTCTGGCGCAAAAGTAAATTTAATCAGCAGCGGGAGAATTGATCACGGTCAGCGACGTGCAGAATAGCGCCCGACTTGTTCACGAACATTTTGCAATCCGAGGTAAATCGACGGGCAATACCACAGCAGCTTCAGGCGCGCATCCTGTTGCAGCATCTTACTTACCACTTGATTCACCGGAGCCTGCCATTCATTGGGCACGGTCATGTGATTTTTACGGATTTGCGCGAGACAGCCCTTCATCACCGTCTGGTAGTAATCATCCAACAACAACTCATCAACGGGTTGCTGCTGGTCGCGTAAAAACTGCTCGCTGCTTTGTCGCGCAATGAAGTAATTTTTTACCCACGAAAAGTCACGCGTGCTCTGTGACAATGAACTGAGCATGAAGCGCTTGTAGTAGTAGCTTTGGCTGGTGCAGTAGATTTGACGCGCGGCCATATAGAGCGCAAACATCCAGGGCGCATCTTCATGGTTCTGAATGGGAAGGAACTGCAACGCCAGCTGATCGATTAAACGTCGCGACATGATCGAGCTCCACACCACGCGATGTGCCGACTGGTGTTGCAGCAAAATGTGCAGACTTGCCCTGCCCCCGGGCAATAAACCACTGACATGACGTTGATGAATACGTTGATACTGGCGCTGCGCCACAGGCAGATCAAGAAACATCTTCGCGCCAAAACAGAACAGATCAATCTCCTGATGCCTGGCCTGTACCCGTCGAAAATCAGCAAACAGTTCAGTCGAAACGAAATCATCCGCATCCATGAAATAGACAAAATCACCGGTGGCTGCGGCGAGTCCTTTCATACGCGCGGCGCTGACGCCGCCGCGTTCACCGCTCAGCAGAGTGACCTGCGGATGCGCAGCAGCGAAAGCGGTGAGCCAGGCCACACTGCTATCACTTGAACCGTCATCAATGATAATGATCTCATCGGGCGGTGATGATTGACGTAACAACGAACCCATCGCCTCTGGCAGCCACGGGGCACAGTTCCAGTTTGGCACGATGACAGAAACGGTCGGCACGCGGCGAGATGTCAACATTCTCATCCTCTCTCCTCAACATTGAATAACGGCAAGCGCAGGCGCTTTAGCACCAGGCTATGCAGCAAACAGCACACACCAAGATTGATTGCGCCAATCAGGCCTAACCACAGCAGGTTGATCCAACGGTTTTGATTCCAGTCGATAGGCAAGAAGGTGCTTAACCAGACCATCAGCGCGGATGCCGCCCAAATCAACATCACATCACGCGTGAGCCAGGTGAAATGCAGACCGGGCGCGAAACGGCGGTGTACCAGCCATGCCCAACCCACTAAATAGAAGATGTTTTGCCCCAGCCACAACCATCCGGTACCCAGCGCGCCAAAATGCATCGCGCACCAGATGTTGAGCGGTACCAAAATCAATGCGAACACGCTGAAGCCTTGCATATGCAATTTGAGATTGCCGTTGATGTATTGCAGGTGATACAGCAGGCCACAGATGGCCTGAATGCCGCTGCCCAGCGCGTAAAGACTGAGCACAAATGACATCTCATCAACAATCTGGGTTTTCTGGGTCCAGGCCCAAAGCAGCGGTCCGGCATAGCAGGCAATGGTGATACTGAGCGGCGCCATAAATATCGCGACGGCCTGAGTAGTATAGCGATAGAGTTTGAGCGCTTCCGCATCGCCTTCATTACGGGTTTTCATGCCGGTCATGCGCGGCACAATCGCCTGCATGATCGGGCTGCTGAGCAGCAGGATGCCGGTAGCCGCGGTCGCCACCACGGTAAACGAACCGTATTGGCTCAGCGGCAGGGTTTTGGACAGGACCAGTCGGTCAATCTGTGAAATAAAGGTCCAGACCGCACTGGAGTAGGCCGCGCTGAGCGCAAAACGAATAAAGGGCCGCAATACTCCTTTCAGGTCATCACGCTTCTCTTTGCGCGCGGAACGTGGAACCAGTTGGCAGGATTTGTAGATACAGCATGCCGCTTCGGCAATCGATACCAGCAATTGCCAGATAAAGAAGGTCAGCACAGGGTTAGGGAAAAACTGAATCACCACCACGGCACCAAAAGTACGCAAAGTGGTGATGATCAGGTTAACGCCATTTAGCCAGACCTGATGTTCAAATCCGACAATCACGCTACGATACGGGCTGGTACGCCAGCGTATGGCCGCGGTAATGACCATAATGCCAACCGCAATCACTACATCCCTGGCTGGCAGATGTTGCGCATTGAGCCAATGAGCGGCAATCCACGGCGTGGCAATCCAACCCAGTACCACAAGGATCAGCGTTGAAATCAGAAAGAATCGCGTCAAGGTGGCAAACAGCGCCGGGAACCAGACAAATTCGGCTTGATTGGCACGATAGCGCGCAGCTTCACGCATCAAGGTAGTAGAAACCCCGGCATCCAGCAGTTGTAACCACGTCAATAAAATAGAAAAGAAGCCGACCAGACCGTAGGCTTCCATTCCTAAATGTTGAATATAAAGTGGTACCACCAAAATACCTGACAGCGTCAGATAGATTTGGCCAACATAGTTGGCAATCGCGTTACGTTTAATCGACATAAGTGTTTTGGTGTCAGTTTTTTCTCAAGGAGAATTAGCGTGGCATAAAAAAAGCTCGGCGCACACGGGACTAATTCTTAAAACCAACGTTGGTCTCATACAACAGAGGTTTTTCTGACTTTCATCAGATTGAAATAGATGTCCGGTTGTTTCAACATGAGTTTTTCCATGACACCCTGTGCAGGAAACTGCTCTGAGAAATAGTGAATGGCGTGCCGCACATTATCAGAGAGTTTGTCTGTATGATTTAAGTCCTGCTGAATCAGGTTCAATAATCCGCCCCTTAAATAACTTTGCCGATAAGCATTCCTTTCAGGCAGATAATGCGTCATTCGGGTCAATTTTTCATACTCTTGCATAAACTGTTGATAGCTTAACGTGGCACACTCTTTCTCGTCACTGGCGCTATTTAAGGTATCCAGTACCCAGACGGACTCCGTATTAATCAACCCAGCAAGCATCACATCCCGCATGCGATTCAAAGGTGTTGCGGCGTAAACAAGCGCAACACGCAGGATGACGAGGTAATGTTGACACCAATGCTGCCCGGTCTGTAACTGCTGAAAAAGTTGTAATGAAGACTGCAATCCCGTTTTAAGGGTGTGCTGAGGGGACAGAGGTTGGATAAAACAGTTCAGCTCAGGACGCTGATCGTTGCATTTAGCGACCTCCAGCAACAGTGCGTCTGCAGGCGTAAAGCCAGCGGGTGCAAACAGTAAGAAGTCATCCTCATTCAAACCTGCAATCCTGTCAGGGTCTGTATTGACCAAATTAAAGCGTTGAGAGGTGATAACCGATTGGAGCTCATAGCAGCGAAGGGTTGAATCTGATAGCAGTCGATCTTCTTGCCCTGCGTTCATCGCTGGGCCAGACACATCGTGATCCGGAGAAAAGCGTTCCATATTTTATATCCCCAATAAAAGATGAAAACCTGAACCTTTCCCAATGAAATGCTCAAGTAAAAAAATAACAGACAAGCTGATGAAGATTTTTAGCGCAATTAATCTCAACAGATTATAAACAGGCTAAGGGCAGAGAATTCATTTTTTATCGGCCTTCCAGACGTCACCCTAATCATAATTGTTAAAACTTTCTGAACCAGGGCTAAAGCATCGAGAATAAAGATAACAATTTTTAGCCAGAACAGAAGTAAGGCATGCCTTGTTTTTAATGTTTGCACGCTTTTGGAAACACTTAATCACGAATCAATCCATTATTTACCAGAGTGCCCCCCCCTCCTGAAATGACTTGCCGCTCAAAAAAAACACTTCGGTGTGTTCGCTCCCCCACTACCCTTTCATTCGTAAAAGAAAAATATTCTTTTATCGTTTGAAAGGTTGATTCATCCTTCATTTTCTCTCTCAAACACTCTATTAATAAGAAACTTCATCCAAATTAATCATTCCCCTGAGTGATACTCACGCCCGTGCTTAAGTGAGAAGCATTCACCTCACTGAGTTTTCAGAATATCCTTAGCCCAGAACACGGCATGCCATTCTCATAAATATCTCTCTCCCGCCTATCCCATATTTCGGCTTAAGTTTGCCAGATAAATCATTTATACCCGTGAGCGCGCTCTGCCAGTATTGAACATATCAGTTCTCAATTTCAGATAATCAATAACTTTCAGTTATAAGGAGTGACCATGCGGGTTATTACGCTGGCGGGCAGCCCTCGCTTCCCATCGCGCTCTACTGCACTGCTCAGCCTGTGCCAACACGCGTTAGAAGCACGCGGTGTTGAAGTCATTCCCTGGAATATTCACAACTTCCAGGCGGACGATCTGCTCTATGCGCGCTTTGACTCTCCAGCCCTCAACGCATTGAAAGCCGACCTGGCGCTGGCGGACGGACTGATTGTTGCCACCCCTATTTATAAAGCTTCATTTTCGGGTGCGCTGAAAACCCTGCTTGATTTACTGCCAGAACGTGCCCTGGAACACAAAGTGGTGTTGCCATTGGCCAGCGGCGGTAGTGCATCCCATTTACTGGCCGTGGATTACGCGCTCAAGCCGGTATTGAATGCGCTGAAAGCCCAGGAAGTGCTGCATGGGGTGTTTGCCACCGATACGCAAATAGTGAATTACGACCGCCAGCCAGAGCTGGATCAACAACTGGCCGATCGCATTGATGATGCGCTCGACACCTTCTGGCATGCACTGCATCGTCGCCATCAACCTTACGCTCAAGCGGTATAAAGGAAGAATCATGAAAAGGATGTTTACGGGTTTACTGCTGCCAGCCTTTGCTGCGCTATTTGCCCTGAGTGCCAACGCCGTTGCCGCTGATGCCCCGGCGCAATTGCGTGTGGGGTATCAAAAAGGTTCGGTGAGCATGGTGTTAGCAAAATCTCACCAGATGCTGGAACAACGTTTCCCCCATACCCAGATCAAATGGATTGAATTTCCCGCGGGCCCGCAGATGCTGGAGGCGCTGAATGTCGATAGCATTGATTTAGGCAGCACCGGTGATATTCCACCGCTGTTTGCACAGGCAGCAGGCGCGGATCTGCTGTATGTCGGTTCCGAACCACCGAAACCTCAGGCTGAGGTGATTCTGGTGCCCAAAGACAGCCCGATTAAGCGTGTTGCCGATTTGAAAGGTTATAAAGTGGCCTTTCAGAAGGGCTCCAGTTCACACAACTTATTGTTGCGTGCGCTGGAGCAGGCTGGCCTGAGCTTTAAAGATATCCAGCCCACCTATCTGACCCCCGCCGATGCGCGAGCCGCTTTCCAGCAGGGCGATGTCGATGCCTGGGCTATTTGGGATCCCTACTACTCTGCCGCCTTACTGCAAGGCAACGTGCGCGTACTGGCTGATGGCAGCAAGCTCAACCAGACCGGTTCCTTCTATTTAGCCACACGCAAATATGCCGAAGCCAACGGTCCATTTATCCAGCAAGTGCTGCAAACCTTCAGCGATGCTGACGCGCTCACCCGCAGCCAACGCGAGCAAAGTATTGATCTGCTGGCACAAGCGATGGGCTTACCCAAGCCGGTGATTGCCAGCTATCTCGACCATCGTCCACCCACCACGATTACGCCGGTCAGCGCACATACTGCGCAGGCCCAACAGCAAACGGCCGACCTGTTTTATGCCAATCATTTGATGCCGGTAAAAGTGAACATCACTGACCGCATCTGGCATCCACAGTCCGCCCAGCCATAGGGAATTGAATCATGAGCATATCCGTATTTTGGTTTCTTCCCACCCACGGTGATGGGCACTATCTTGGCACCGCCGAAGGTTCGCGTCCTGTCGATCACGGTTATCTGCAGCAGATTGCTCAGGCCGCCGATCGCCTTGGCTTTGGCGGCGTGCTGATCCCCACCGGCCGCTCCTGCGAAGATGCCTGGCTGGTGGCCGCGTCACTGATTCCGGTGACGCAACGTTTGCGCTTTCTGGTGGCGCTGCGTCCGGGCGTGATTTCACCGACGCAGGCAGCGCGCCAGGCCGCGACGCTGGATCGTCTGTCCAACGGGCGCGCGCTGTTTAACCTGGTCACAGGCGGCGACCCTGAAGAGCTGGCGGGGGACGGCGTGTTCCTCGATCATCGGGAGCGTTATGAAGAATCAGCGGAGTTCACCCGCGTATGGCGTCGCGTTTCAGAAGGTGAAACCGTGGATTACGAGGGTAAACACGTCAAAGTGCGCGGTGCACGCCTGATGTTTAAACCGGTACAACAGCCACGTCCACCGCTGTGGTTTGGCGGTTCATCCGATGCCGCGCAGGATCTCGCCGCTGAGCAGGTCGATGTTTATCTCACCTGGGGCGAGCCTCCGGCATTAGTCAAAGAGAAAATTGATCAAGTGCGTGCCAAAGCGGCGGCACAGGGCCGTAAAGTGCGCTTTGGCATTCGTCTGCACGTCATCGTGCGTGAAACCAATGAAGAAGCCTGGCAGGCAGCGGATCGCCTGATTGCTCATCTTGACGATGCCACTATTGCCAAAGCGCAGGCGGCCTTTGCCCGTACCGATTCTGTCGGACAACAGCGCATGGCTGCGCTGCATGGTGGCCGCCGTGACAAGCTGGAGATCAGCCCGAACCTGTGGGCAGGCGTGGGTTTGGTGCGTGGCGGTGCCGGTACTGCGCTGGTGGGCGATGGCCCAACCGTGGCTGCACGTATGCAGGAGTACAGCGACCTCGGCATCGAGACCTTTATTCTCTCAGGTTATCCGCATCTTGAAGAAGCCTATCGTGTCGGTGAGCTACTGTTCCCACACCTTGATTTGGCCATCCCAGAAGTGCCGAAACCTCGTGTGGTGCAAGCGCACGGTGAAGCGGTAGCCAATGATTTCACCCCGCAGAAAGTGTCTCAGAGCTAAGGAGTTCAGGATGGCAAAGTTTCAAAAACAGCTGAGTAATGCCCTACTGCCCTGGGCTTTACCGGTGCTGCTGGTTGCGGTGTGGCAGCTTGCCTCTCAGGTGGGCTGGCTCTCAACACGTATTCTGCCATCACCGGAAAACATCATTATTACGTTCTGGAAGCTGACGGTGAGTGGTGAACTGTGGCAAAACCTCGCCATCAGTGGCTGGCGTGCGGCGATCGGCTTTGCCATTGGCGGCTCGATCGGTTTGGTGCTTGGCTTGATCACCGGCACCTCACGCGTGGGCGAACGTTTGCTGGATACCTCTGTGCAGATGCTGCGCAACGTGCCGCACCTGGCATTAATCCCGCTGGTGATTCTTTGGTTCGGCATCGATGAGTCAGCCAAGATTTTCCTGGTGGCACTCGGCACCTTATTCCCGATTTACCTCAACACTTATCACGGCATCCGTAATATCGATCGTGGTCTGGTGGAGATGGCGCGCAGTTATGGTCTTTCTGGCTGGAGTCTGTTTATTCAGGTGATTCTGCCAGGTGCGCTGCCTTCGATCATGGTCGGCGTACGCTTTGCCCTCGGCCTGATGTGGCTGACGCTGATTGTGGCTGAAACAATCTCGGCCAACTCTGGCATTGGCTATCTGGCGATGAACGCACGCGAATTCCTGCAAACCGATGTGGTGGTGGTCGCCATCATTCTCTATGCGCTGCTCGGCAAACTGGCCGATGTCGTCGCTCAACTGCTGGAGCGCGTATGGCTGCGCTGGCATCCGGCTTATCAATTGAAGGAGAACGCATGAGCAACGCAACTTTGAGCCCGTCGCGTCTGAACAGCGGCACCCCCGTTGGCGTTAACGGCGTCAGTAAGCAGTATGGCGACCGCACCATCCTCAACAATATCAATCTGCATATCCCTGCCGGGCAGTTTGTTGCCGTGGTGGGCCGCAGCGGATGCGGTAAAAGCACCCTGCTGCGCCTGCTGGCGGGACTGGAATCCACTTCGCGCGGTGAGCTGCTGGCAGGCACTGCGCCGTTAGCGCAAGCACGCGAAGACACACGTCTCATGTTCCAGGATGCACGTCTGCTGCCGTGGAAAAAAGTTATCGATAATGTGGGTCTGGGTTTAAAGGGGCGTGAATGGCGGGCTGCCGCACTGGAAGCTCTGGAGGCGGTGGGTTTAGCCGATCGCGCTAACGAGTGGCCAGCGGCACTATCGGGTGGGCAAAAACAGCGCGTGGCGCTGGCTCGCGCGTTGATTCATCGACCCGGTTTGTTGCTGCTGGATGAACCCCTCGGAGCGCTGGATGCACTGACGCGTATTGAGATGCAGGGATTAATCGAATCATTATGGCAACAGCATAACTTTACCGTGCTGCTGGTCACCCACGATGTCAGTGAAGCGGTGGCGATGGCCGATCGTGTATTGCTGATTGAAGAGGGACAGATTGGGCTGGATTTAACCGTGGATCTCGCGCGACCACGTCGCCGCGGATCGGCGCGTCTGGCGGAGCTGGAAGCAGAAGTGCTGGATCGCGTGATGAAGCGCAGTCCGGCAGATCAGCCGCTGAAATTCGCTCAGCAGCGTTAGTCGAAGTCGAGCGGGATATTGCCACTGTTACTCCACGCAACCAGAGGAAGTGGCGGTGAATTCAGTAAAAGCCGCATCATCGTGATGCGGCTTACACCTTATCAGGCATTCAACGCTTTGGTGATCTTCTCGTACAGATCGCCCGACAGCTTATCCAGACCTTTTAACGTTTCCAGCGCCTTACGCATCAATGCCTGACGACCGGCATCATAACGTTTCAGACGAATCAATGGCTCGATCATACGCGCCGCCACTTGTGGATTACGCGTGTTGAGATCGGTCAACATCTCCACCAGGAACTGATAACCACTGCCGTCTTTGGCGTGGAACGCTGCTGGGTTGCCGGCCGCAAAAGCCCCAATCAGGGAACGAATGCGGTTCGGGTTACCCATGGTGAAAGAACGGTGATTGAGCAGTTCACGCACCTTGCTCAGCACGTTGTCCGCCGGGCTGGTGGCTTGCAGCACAAACCATTTGTCCATCACCAGGCCATCCTGATGCCAGCGCTCGTCATAGGCGGCCAGCAAGGCTTCACGACACGGCAACTGCGCTGACACCGCTGCCGAGAGCGCGGCCAGCGCATCCGTCATGTTGTTGGCTTGATAATACTGCGCCTGTACCAGTTTATCTGCTTGCTCCACATCGGCGAACGCCAAATAGCTCAGGCAGACATTTTTCAGTGCGCGCTTGCCAATCTCTGCATGCTCCACCTTGTATTCCTGGCTCTGGTTAGCCAGATACACGGCATACAATTCATCGCTCAGTTCGGTTGCCAGCGCATGCACCAGCGCCGCACGCACCGCAGAAATCGCCAGCGGATCGATCACGTCAAACAGCTCGGCGATTTCATTCTCGCCAGGCAGTGACAAAATCAACGCGGTTAACGCCGGATCGCCCTGCTCTTCCAGTAACACCGCGCGGAAGGCATCCGCCACGTGCAACGGCAGCGACAGCGGTTGTCCCTGCTGATGGCGCGCGACATTCAGACGGATATAAGTCGCCAGCAAACTTTGCGCCGCATCCCAGCGCGAGAAATCGTTGCGGGCGTGGCGCATCAGGAAGGTGAGCTGCGCATCGCTCCATTTATAATCGAGCTTCACGGGCGCCGAGAATTCACGCAGCAGCGAAGGCACTGGCTGGAAGTGCACGTTATCGAAAATAAAGGTCTGGAACTCCTCGGTGACATTCAGCACATGATGCACCGGATGGCCGTTATGCTGCAGCGGAATCACCTTGCCTTCGTTGTCGTACAGTTCGATATCCAGCGGGATATGCAGCGGCAACTTCTCTTTCTGCTCGGCCGTTGGTGGCGTGTGTTGTGTCACGTGCAGCGTGTACTGCTCCAGCTCAGGATTGTAGTCATCACGCACCGTCAGCACCGGTGTACCCGCCTGGCTGTACCAGCGACGGAACTGTGACAAATCAACATTGGAGGCATCTTCCATCGCCTGAACAAAATCGTCGCAGGTGGCCGCACTACCATCGTGACGCTCAAAATAGAGCTGCATGCCTTTCTGGAAATTGGCTTCGCCGAGCAGAGTATGCATCATGCGAATCACTTCAGAGCCTTTTTCGTACACCGTCAGGGTATAGAAGTTGTTCATCTCGATCACCTGATCCGGGCGGATCGGGTGCGCCATTGGGCTGGCATCTTCGGCAAACTGTGCGCCGCGCATCACGCGTACGTTGTCGATGCGGTTAACCGCACGCGAGCCCAGGTCAGAGCTAAACTCCTGGTCACGGAATACGGTTAGGCCCTCTTTCAGGCTGAGCTGGAACCAGTCACGGCAGGTGACGCGGTTACCGGTCCAGTTATGAAAGTATTCGTGACCAATCACCGCCTCAATACCGAGATAATCTTTATCAGTGGCGGTCTCGGCTTTCGCCAGCACATATTTGGAGTTGAAGACGTTGAGGCCTTTGTTCTCCATTGCGCCCATATTGAAAAAATCCACCGCGACAATCATAAATATGTCGAGGTCATATTCGAGGTTAAAGCGCTCCTCATCCCATTTCATGCTGGCTTTCAAAGAGGTCATCGCCCAGTCGGCACGATCGAGATTGCCACGATCGACGAAGATCTCCAGGGCCACATCACGGCCGGAACGCGTGGTAAAGCTGTCGCGCAGCACGTCGAAATCGCCCGCCACCAGCGCAAACAGATAGCACGGTTTCGGGAACGGATCCTGCCACTTCACCCAGTGGCGACCATCTTCATGACGACCGCTCTCTAATTTATTGCCGTTGGAGAGCAGGAACGGATATTTTGCCGCATCGGCAATGATGGTGGTGGTAAAGCGCGCCAGCACGTCCGGGCGATCCAGATACCAGGTGATATGGCGGAAGCCTTCCGCTTCACACTGGGTACAGAGTGCATCACCCGACTTGTACAACCCTTCCAGCGCGGTGTTGGTATCCGGATGGATGTCATTAATTATGGTCAGGGTAAAGTTGTCGGGCAACTGGCTGATGACCAGCGCGCCCTCTTCTTCACGATAGTGTGACCAGGGATGGCCATCCACCGCCAGCGACACCAGCGTGAGGTCTTCGCCATCCAGACGCAGTTCGGCATCCGCAGCACCGAGACGCTTCACCTGGCTCACCGCCGTCACGCGCGTGCTGGCGGCATCGAGGTCAAAAGTCAGATCGATATCGGTGATGGTGTAATCCGGCGCACGGTAGTCGTGGCGATATTTGATTTGCGGCTGTTGCGTCATAAGTCCTTCTCGCATCGTTAATATGTTGACCCGTCAAAGTCTAAGCGGGTTGTGCCTTCGTTGCCACGCACAATGCGTGCCTTTGCTGAAAAGGCTACAATTCATTAACAATGGCACAAATGACCCTCGACCTGCCACCCGCAATTATGGTGTGATCGTGGTCATTACTGTTTTATACTCCTGCGTCTTTATGACTTTGTTGACACCGGGCTCTGCTCCGCGGAAGAGGATGCTGAAACGCACCATGACTGGACATGCTTCCCCGATTTTGACCACGCTGCTTGATACCGATGCGTATAAGCTTCATATGCAGCAGGCCGTTTATCATCGTTACTACGATGTCCCGGTAACGGCAGAATTTCGTTGTCGCGGCGATGAATTGCTCGGCCAGTATGCCGATGAAATTCGCGTGCAACTCGATACGCTGCCTTCTCTTGCCCTGAGCGACAACGAATATCACTATCTCAGCGGCTTACCTTTCTTTGAATCCGATTACCTCAACTGGCTGCGTCAATTCCGCTTTGATCCCTCTCAGGTCAGGGTGCGCAATGAGAATGGCCGTTTGTCTATTCAGATCAGCGGGCCATGGCGCGAAGTTATTCTTTGGGAAGTGCCGCTGCTGGCGCTGATCAGTGAAGTGGTGCATCGCCATCGCACACCGGAGATCGGTGTGGAACAAGCGGTCACTCAATTGCAGCAGAAGCTGGTCGATTTCCGTCAGCAGGTGGGCGATCTCGATATGTCTCGCTTCCAGCTGATGGATTTTGGTACCCGTCGCCGCTACTCCAAAGCGGTTCAGGAAGCGATCGTCAGTACGTTAAAAGCGGAATTCCCGTGGTTAGTGGGCACCAGCAATTACGATCTCGCCCGGCGCTTGCAGCTTAATCCGGTGGGCACTCAGGCCCATGAGTGGTTCCAGGCACATCAACAGATCAGCCCGGTGCTGGCGAATAGCCAACGCGCGGCGCTGCAATCCTGGCTGGATGAGTATGATGACCAACTCGGTATCGCGTTGACAGACTGCATCACCATGGATGCCTTCCTGCGTGATTTCGGCCCGGGCTTTGCCCATCGCTATCAGGGTTTGCGCCATGACTCGGGAGATCCCGTGGAGTGGGGTGAAAAAGCCATTGCACACTATCAGCGTCTGGATATCGATCCGAAGAGTAAAACGCTGGTGTTCTCAGATAACCTCAATCTGGATAAAGCGCTGGCGTTATATCGTCACTTTGGTCAACGCGCCAACGTGGTATTTGGCATTGGTACGCGCCTGACCTGCGATATTACTGGCGTCACACCACTGAACATCGTGATTAAGCTGGTGAGCTGCAATGGCAAACCGGTGGCGAAACTCTCTGACAGCCCAGGCAAAACTATCTGCCAGGACAAAGCCTTCGTGCGCGCCCTGCGTAAAGCATTCGACCTCCCGCTGGTGAAAAGAGCCAGCTAATCATGGATGCAGGGTGCCCGCACCCTGCTCTTTCACAACAAATCTCCCTTTTTCCCCTGCAAAATTGCTTGTTTCCTGATGGCTCGCAAGTAACATAGCAAAACCCCGAAATGGGGCTTTTATCCACTTCTATATATAGAGAGATATTTATGAGCGTAGTGCCTGTAGCGGACGTACTGCTCGGCCGTGTCGCGGTTGACGGCGAGGTCCCCGGCCGTGGTTGGGTGC
>NZ_DAMDQC010000097.1:0-15807 GCF_032082325.1 Pantoea sp. CTOTU50773
TCGCCTCCTGGTTGGTGCCGGAACCCACGATAATGCGCAGCCCGGCGATGTCTTCGGCTTTGTTCAGGGACTTAATCTGGCTGCTGGATTTCACGTAGAAACCCAGAGAATCTTTGCGATAGGTGGCGAAATCGAAGCGCTCTTTACGCTCTTTGGTCACGGTGACATTGGTAATCGCCGCGTCATATTTGCCGGAAGCCACGCCCAGCGGCCAGTCTTCCCACGAGGTCGGCACCACATTGAGTTTCAATCCCAGGCTGTCGGCCACCAGACGGGCGATATCCACTTCGCTGCCGAGCAGGGTTTT
Organism: Pantoea sp. CTOTU50773; assembly: GCF_032082325.1. Taxonomy (NCBI): domain Bacteria; kingdom Pseudomonadati; phylum Pseudomonadota; class Gammaproteobacteria; order Enterobacterales; family Erwiniaceae; genus Pantoea; species Pantoea sp. CTOTU50773. The sequence continues at coordinate 308 of NZ_DAMDQC010000097.1, forward strand.
GTTGTCATCACTAAATACGGTTAATGGCGGGGAGTTCAGTGCGGCCACCGCCACGGTAAATGAGCCTGGCACGGCAAACTTATGTCCGGCCGGAATTTGCGCTACCGCAGCGGGATTTTCCGCAGTGTTCACTGGTGTTTTATTGGCTTCGATGCTGATCTGCTGACCGTTCACCGCCACGTCTTCAGCCAAAGCCGCACTGCTTAGACTCAGCAACATCAGCGCAATAAGGGATTTTTTCTGCATAGCGTGTTTTCTCTTTAATTTATTGTTGTGTGAACTGATTAACCGGGTCTTTCAGACCGAAGCTGGCACGCAGCGTGGTGCCAGGATATTCGCTGCGGGTCAGGCCGCGCGCTTGCAGGAGGGGGATGACGCGATCGACAAAGCGTTCGAAAGTATCCGGCGTGCCGCCCTGAATAATGAAGCCATCGGTGGCCTCGGTTTCAAACCACAGCTGTAATCCATCCGCCACCTCTTCTGGCGTGCCAAAAAACAGCGGACGCGGCGTGGCCGCTTCCAGTGCGGCCTGACGCAGTGTGTGACCGTGCTCTTGCGCCTTACGTTTGATTTCATCGGTGGTGCTGCGGAAGCTGTTCTGGCCGATATCGCCAATGTCCGGGAAAGGCTCATCAAGCGGGTATTGCGAGAAGTCGTGGTGATCGAAGAAGCGACCGAGGTAGTTCAATGCATCTTTGATAGACACCAGTGCGGCGGTGGTTTGGTACTGGCGCTCAACGTCTTCAGCATCGTCGCCAACAATGACGCCAACGCCCTGGAAGATATGCAGATCCTGCGGCTCACGTCCGTTTGCCACCAGCTGCTTTTTCACATCTCTATAGAAAGCCTGTGCCTCTTCGCGCGTCGGCTGGTGGGTGAAAATGGCATCGGCGTGGCGCGCTGCAAGTTTCTTCCCATCCTCTGACGCACCGGCCTGAAACACGATCGGGCGTCCCTGCGGCGTGCGTTCGATGTTCAGTGGCCCCTGCACCTGGAAGAAATCACCGTGGTGATTAAGGGTATGAAGTTTGGCGGCATCGAAGAACTGACCGCTCTCTTTGTTCCGCACAAAAGCATCGCTTTCCCACGAATCCCACAGCCCTTTCACCACCTGCAAATACTCATCGGCGATGCGATAGCGCAGCGCGTGCTCCGGGTGCTGCTGGCGCGAAAAGTTTTTCGCCGATCCTTCCAAAGGCGAGGTCACCACGTTCCAGCCTGCACGCCCGCCGCTAAGGTGATCGAGGCTGGCAAACTGACGCGCGACGGTGAAAGGTTCGCTGTAAGAGGTGGAGACCGTGCCGACCAATCCTAAATGCTCAGTCACCCCCGCCAGCGCCGACAGCAGCGTCAGCGGTTCGAAGCGATTGAGAAAATGGGGAATGGATTTTTCATTGATAAACAAACCATCGGCGACAAACAGAAAATCCAGCTTGCCAGCTTCCGCCTTGCGCGCGATGTGTTTTGCATAGTCAAAATTGATGCTGGCATTAGCCTGCGCCGTCGGATGACGCCAGGCGGACATATTGCCGGATGCGCCATGCAGAATGGTGCCGAGTCGCAGTTGTCTTGCAATCATAGTGTTCTCTCTTTTCCATGGCATAGCCTGACGGCGACGGTTTCGTCGCCATACAAAGCGGAGGATATTGGGTTAAATGGGCTAACTCAGAATTGCGTCACGACATCGTGCATTGAGATGCTGCAAGGCCTGCTGCGCCAGTTGGGTGAAATAGTGCGCGGCAGGCGCGATCAGTGCTTCATCGGGGTTGAAACCGCCGTGATGCAGACCAAATTCACTGGCGCTGCCAATGCTGACAAACGCGCCGGGGATCTGCTGTAAGTAATACGCAAAATCTTCGCCGCCGAGGTGCAGTTCTGCGGTTTGCACCCGATACCCCACCTGCTGAGCAATTTCACTGGCAAACTGCGCCCAGCGTGCATCGTTTTCTAGCACCGGCGGGCCCGGATGCCAGCTGAAGGTCGCCGTAGCACCGTTTGCCGCCGCAATGTGCTCAACAATCTGACGCGCGCGCTGTTCCAGTTGCGCCCGCATCTGCTTGTCATGGGTGCGCACCGTGCCGCCAAACTCAGCTTCTCTCGGTAGAGTGTTGCCAGATTGACCGGCATCGATGCGCGTCACGCTCAACACCAGGCTATCCAGGGTGTTAAAACTGCGGCTGGTGAGTGATTGCAGTGCCTGAATGATCTGGCTGGACACGAGAATGGCATCCACGCCCTGTTCAGGACTGGCGACGCGCACTACAAACTTGTCGGCATTGGCGTAAAACGCCCCGCCGCGCGTGGCGAAAGCTCCCGTCGGTAAGCCTGGTTCGTTGTGCATACCGAAGATTGCCTGCACATCTTGCAGCACGCCGGCTTGAATAAACTTGCGCGCACCGGTGGCATTTTCTTCGGCTGGCTGGAACAGAATACGGATGCGCCCCGGCAGTTGATCTTCCAGCGCATGCAGTTGCAGCGCCGCGCCCAGCATCACCGCGCTGTGCACATCATGGCCGCAGGCGTGCATCACACCCGCATTACGCGAGCGGTAGGCGAGGCCAGTGGCTTCATGAATCGGCAGGGCATCAATATCAGCTCGCAACGCGATCAGCGTTTCACCCTGACCCACTTCCACCACCAGACCGGTTTCCAGTGGATAATCGAGCAACTGCAAGCCAGCGTCCTGTAGCCAGCGGCGCAAACGCGCCGTGGTTTCCACCTCATATCCAGACAGCTCAGGCCAGCTGTGCAGCTCGCGTCGCCAGTCAATCAGTTGCTGTTCGCTTGTGTGAGTCATGGTTATCTCCGAATTACGCCGCAACCAGTCGATGCGTTGCCAGCAGTTCGAGAGATTTCACTCGCGCCTGCTCCTCAGCAATCGGGGTATCAATCACGAACTCCTCAATGCCGAAATTCTGATGCAAGGCGTCCAGTTTGGCGTGCACCTGCGCAGCGGTGCCTTTCAGCAACGATGGCGTGCGCGGCTCAATGACATAATCGGTATAACCGCCCTGACGCACGTAGCGTTCGGCTTGCTCAACGCTGCCCACGTTGACACTCGGGCCATCTTTCACACTGACGTGATAGACGCGCAAATTATTCACCAGCAAATCAGCTTCAGCCGGTGAATCGGCGACCACCACTTGCACGGCCACCAGCGCCTGCTTGCCGTTGCTGTATTGGCGATAGCTGTTCAAAACCTGCTCCATCAACAGCGGATCGCCGTTGTGATGTGCAGCAAATACCAGCTGCCAGCCCAGTTCTGCTGCCAGCCTGGCACTTTGCTCGCTGGCACCCAGCAGGAATCGGTTTGCCGGACGTGGCGGCTGCGGCGTGGCGCGCAGGATCTCTTCATCACCCACCGGCGGAACATCCAGCCAGCTATCCAGCAGTGAAAGCTGTTCAGCAAAGCTGCCCTTTTCTTCCTGATGGATGCCCTGCTGTAAAGCGCGGGTGGAGAGCGGTAAACCGCCTGGCGCTTTACCCACACCGAGATCGATACGGCCTGGCGCGAGCGAGGCTAACAGATTGAAATTTTCGGCAACTTTGTAAGGACTGTAGTGTTGCAACATCACGCCACCAGAGCCGACGCGAATATGCTGCGTCTGGCCAATGATCCAGGCGATCAGCAATTCAGGAGAGGGGCTCGCCAGACGGTCAGTGTTGTGATGCTCTGCCAGCCAGAAGCGGTGATAGCCCCAGGCCTCAGCCTGCTGCGCCAGCTGTAATGTGCGATGCAGGGCATGCGAAGCGCTCTCTCCATCGGCAATCGGCGATTTATCTAACAAGCTCAGTCGATATGACATACGCCAAATCCTTTTCCTCAATGATGATGGCGAGCAGTGTGTGATGGCGGCGGGTAATGGGTAAAACATATTATTGTCGTATGCATTTTTAATTAATGCATATCAGGGTGGTGCGGAATATTCATAAATAAATAGATAATGTAAAACAGAGGGTTGTGCATCATTCAGCGTTGCGAATGACGGGTGGTTGAGCGTAATAAACTAATCGGGAAAGGTTTGCACGATTGGATATAAGTCTGACGGAATACACTCTTCGTTCTTATATTGAACAGCAAAACGCACCGGAATAAATACCGGTGCGTTTATAAGGGATTTATTATTTTATCTGTGCCAACACCACTTCAATTCGCTGAGCGACCGCTTCTTCTCCCTGCGCGTTAAACACCGCCTGCAGTTCGGCAAGTTGTGATTTGTCGAAGCCGACATTCATGCTGATGCGCAGATGTGATAGCAATTGCGACTCGACACCGCTCATTCCGGTTAATGCGCCCACAGTAGCTAACTCACGACTTTTCCAGTCGAGGTTGTCGCGCGCGAAAATGTCGCCAAACAAATGCGCTTTGAGGAACTGATCGATCGCCGGGGCGAATTCAAACAATGACCCTTTCACCGGACTTCCAAACAGTGTTCATGGATGTGTTCTCCTTTACATAAACGGCTGAGACAGATAACGCCAAGCTGAGTGCAGCAGCAATACTCATTATGCGGGCTCCCTGCTTCAGTTGGGGTGATGACCACCGGGGTAGTGGCGGCCACATTCATTGCGGTTAAAAGTGTAAGACCACGGAGATTGATTGATAAGTTGGCCAAATCAGGATGGGTTTATGAAAAAAATTCACCAATGATCAGAGGAAAGGCCTCCACTTATACGCCTCCTTTTTCATCCTCAATTAATCGCTGTGCGAGCAGACTGAGCATCGCGGGCGTATCAACATCCTTAAGACAGCCCAGATCGGTTAATTTGACTGGCAACACGGGATGGCGGCTATTGAGAGCGCGATTTCAGCAGGGGTTTTGCTGCCAATATTGATCCCCACTGGGGCATGGATTCTGCTGATCTGCCGGGGCTCCAATTCACCAATCCGTTCCAGACGCTCTTTACGGCGCTGACTATTATTCATCGAACCCATCGCACCAATGTAAAAAGCCGGCAGATTGACCGCCTCCATCATCGTGAGATCGTCAATAGGCGGATCGTGGGTCAGTGAAAGGATCGCCGTAGCGGTATAGCAACCCTCTCGTTCTATGCAGGCCGCCGGGAATTGCCTGATCAGTGTGATGCCATTATCAAGATCGCCCGCCATGTTAAGCAGCACTTCTTCACGGTGTTCACACACCAGCGTTTCAAAACCCAGTGCCAGCGCGAAATTCGCGCAAAACAACGCAAATTCGAGAGGCCAGCAATAATTACTCTGAGCGGAGCCGAGAGGGCGAGCACCACTTCCGCCCCCTTGATCTGAGCAAAGGTGTGACTAGCATAATCGCCGGGTTTAACCGCATGGCAGGCGTTAGGTATGACCAGTCTCTTCTCAAACTTCTTTTTAATCTTTGATGAATTCCCAGCTATACACCCCCCCATGTCGGCAAGCGCATGTTGATACAGTTATGATGCTGCAACTCGTAGGGTGTTTCAGGAATGCCATGATTTTTGAAATATTCGGGGGTGGCAACCACCCGCATTCTCCAGTATGGACCGATGCGGACCGCCACCACAATAAACCTAAGGCGGTGAATACCATAACGGCTTATTTGGGCATTAGGCTGCTGAAACATAGATCCTCCTGACAGCATTGGACGAAAAGTGGTCATTTGCCAAATTTTTTAATAAAAAAATCGGTATGCTTTGTTTGTCTAGGCTGATGAAAACTTTCACAACAGGATGAATGAGATGAAACAAGTCAGGATTTATACTCTTAAAGACCAACAGTCAGCAGACATTTATTTTCACAGACATTGGCCTCGTCACATGGCTTCCCTTCCCGCTTATGATATCTATGTCAATGATGTCTTTCTGGGGAATAAATGTCAGGTCATAGCAACAGTGACCTATCAGGAAGGAGCCGATGTAGAGGCTATAAATCAGAAGTATATGACCAGCAAGGATTTCAAGTCAGATATGGACGGTTTTGACATGTCCACCATCCTCCATGTGGATGAAATCAGCATTAAAGAAACGCTTTTCTAATACTGCGACTTTAACGGCCTGGATGGATTTACCGCCTGAGCCATTAAAGTACTGACACAATCAGTGACGGGTCATTCAAGTGGAATGCGGGGTAATAGCCTTTGATCACTCCGCATTTAATACACGGTAGACGTGAATGCTAAATCCTTTCATTGTTGAATCTTTAATGGGCTACAGTCATATTATTTGCTTATGGTCGCCACAAAAAATATGAATGTGCAATCAAACCTGGTACCATTACATCACTCAATAAAAGTTACGCAATTAACTACCTGAATATGTGAATGCAGGCGTCTGGCTGGGTTAAGTAAGGCTGGACGCATGCTCCTCCGAGCCTGTAGAAAACAGCTGTAACTAAGCACTGAAGTTAACGCATGGAAAGATATGGCGCGGACGTTGCTTGATGCCACCCTTTGCGTAAACCAGTTCAGATGCCCCAGCCCCGATTCACCCTTTATCCCCCTGCGGCCATTGTTACGGAAGCCCGGTGATGCTGCCAGGCGTCTTTTGAACGTTAAACGGGCTTTTACTCAAATTGCTCCAGGCACCTTCGCTACGCTCTTATGACACTTTAAGTGGGCCCCGATGTCATGCTGTTAAAAAAAATTCGCCTCCGCACACTGCTCATCTTACATTCCGTGGGCGGGGTTATCCTTGCCGCTTTCCTGCTGCTCGGCTCACTGCTGATTTTTCAGAAGGCCAATATTGAGGACAGCCTGCTTGAAAGCAACATTGCTTACGCGCGCAAGCTTGCCGAAACTATCGATGGTTTTATGGGTACGGCGCAACGTGAACTGGCCTGGAGCGCTTCGCAGATCAAGGGCCTGACCGATCTGAACCGGCTCCGGTCAGAAACTGATCGGCTCCGGCTACACCCCGGTTTCTTCAACTCAGTATTTGTGGTTAACCGCGAGGGCGTAATTGAGGCCACCTCACCGGAGAGTCTGAGCTTCGTAGGTGTTAAGCTGCATTCTGATGCAAGCCGCCAGGCCATTGCCACACAGAAATCGTTTATCACTGCGCCCTTTACTTCTGCAGCCGGTAACTATGTTGTATTTCTCTCGCAGCCTCTGTTTACGGCGGACGGGCGTTATCTGGGCTTCATTGGTGGCACCATTTACCTCAAAAAGCAGAGCATGCTCAGTGATATCATGAGTCAGCATTTTAACTCCCGCAACGCCAGTGTTAGCGTCGTCAGCAATGACGGCCTTATCATCTTCAGCCAGGATCCGGCCCGCGTAGGAACAAAAATGCGGCTCAATCCCTCGCTTAAAAAGCAGCTTTCCTCAACAGACAGCGGCCGGTTCAGCACGAAATCGGAAGGACAGGCTTTCACTATTGGATACGCCAGCCTGCACAAAACGGACTGGAACATTTTTATTGCGGGGGCCTCTGAAACGGTTCGGCATATTCTGGTCAGCACCGCTAAAAACGCGCTCTGGTTCCTGTTGGCCATCATTGTCCTGACGGTCGCCGTTGTGACACTGCTGGCCGGACGTATTGCCGCTCCCCTGGAGAAGCTGGCCGGGATGGTACAGAGGGATGGCATTGATGCTTCGCTGGCGTCAGTTGAGGCCTGGTATTATGAAGCCGACCGCCTTAAGCAGGCGGTTGAGGAGCATCGCCAGGTTGTCGCCGACCGCATGTCAACGCTCAGCGACGAGGCCATGACCGATCCACTGACGGGGCTCTGCAACCGTCGGGGCTTTACCCTGTTGGCAGAAAGGTGCGCTAATGACGCCGGCCAGTGCGTGATTGCGATTGATATCGACCACTTTAAAAAGATTAATGACAGTTACGGACACGATGCGGGCGATTCGGTACTGGTGAGGCTGGCCGGGCTATTACAACAGGCCTGCCGTAACGGGGACGTGGTCAGCCGTTTCGGCGGCGAGGAATTTATTCTTCTGTTGCCGCAGACACATCTGGAAGATGCTGCCCGGATGGCGGAGCGTATCCGGGCACTCGTCATCAACACGACCTTCAGGCACGCTGGCGCCATAACCGTTTCGGCCGGGGTTGCTGCGTTGGCAGATTGCGGTGGAAAGCGTGACCGGATGCTGCGTCGGGCCGATGAAGCCCTTTATGAGGCAAAGGGAGCAGGTCGCAATACGGTGATTATCGCCGGGACAGAAAGTTTCAGACGCTACGACCCGACCGCCTGATTTCGGGCTCGATTAGCACTGACTACGTAGTTTCCAGGAAAGCCATTCATCAAGCTCCGCTTCTGGCAAGGGCCGGGAATAGAAAAAGCCCTGCGCCTGGTCGCAGCCATACTCTGTCAGGGCCTGAGCGGTGGCCGCATCTTCGATACCTTCGGCCAGTACGGTATAGTCCAGATCTTTCAGCATAGAAATAATGCTGCGTGCGATGATACGCGAAGCCGTATCGGAAGAAATTTCGTTGATGAGCGTACGGTCAAGCTTGATGACGTCGAGCGGCATGCGCTTCAGGTAACTGACGTTACTGTAGCCGGCACCAAAATCGTCAAGAGAGATGCCGAATCCTCGCAATCTGAGCATCTCCAGCCCACGCATGGCCGCCGGATTTTCGATAATACTCTCGGTTTCCAGACACTCAATGCCCAGCAGCGAGGTGGGCAGTTTCGCCCTGCTCATCTTCATCTCCAGCGCGTTGGCAAAGTCCCCGGAAGCAAAGTCCCGACTACTGACGTTCACGGTAACGGGCAGCTGAATACCACTGTTACGTAACCGTGTAAGGCGATCAATGGCACGATCCGTGACCCATGCCGTCAGTTCACTCAGCAGTTCGGTCTTCTCTGCTAATGGCACAAACAGTGCCGGGGAGAGCTCACCGTGTAACGGATGCCGCCAGCGCACCAGCGCCTCAAGCCCCACCGGCAGGCCACTGTGCAGGCAGATTTTTGGCTGATAGGCCAGCCAAAGCCCTGTATTCTGCCGAAGCGCGGAGGCAAGGTTGTTCATCAGGGTGAAGTCCTGGGTGTGCCGGGCATCGGATGCCTGACTGAAGCGCATTGAGGGCACCCCGCCTGCAATCGCCTCGTGAAGCGCGCTCACCGCACGGCGCAGTGATTCCTGTGCCGGAAGCTCGCCTGGGTTAAACGTCACTTCGCCGGTGTGGGTACTGAGCGCGACGGCAATACCGTCACCCAGATCGGCGCTAATCCCCTCCAGACGCTGTGCCACCCAATCTGCGCTGAGCGGGCTATCGTCACGTGTCAGAACAGCAAATCGTCCGGTGGCTACGGTATAGAACAGCTCGCCGGGCGCCGGTCTCAGACGCAGCGGCAGCAGTGTGGCCATGTCCCTGAGCAAATTCTCTACCGGCCCCATGCCCATTGAACGGGCAAGCTCGTAGGCGCGCGGCATATTAATGCAGTCAATCAGCACCAATCGGCGGGGTGTCTGATCACCGGATACGGCCAGATACTGCAGGTCGCGAATGAGCCGCTGACGGTTAGGAAGGCCGGTGACGGGATCGGCAAAACCGGCAGAATGCCACGCTTCCAGGAACGACATGACCAGCGCGGCCAGCAGCTTCAGGGTGGTGACCTGCTCTGCGCTAAACGAATGCGGGGCAGTGTCAGTGACGCAGAGCGTGTCGAGCACGATCCCCTCTTTATTCTTCAGGGGCGCGCCGGCATAAAATCGTATGTGAGGGGCGCCAATAATGAGGGGATGCGTTTTAAAGCGGGCGTCCAGTAAGGTGTCAGGCACCACCACCGTGCTGTCGCTGTCCACCGCGTGTCGGCAGAGGGCATCCTCGCGAGAGGACTGCGTGAGCGTGAAGTTATGGGCGGCCTGCACGTGCTGGTGCTCGTCGTCGAGCACGGATATAAAACTGCCGGGGATGCCGAGCGCCTGACTCGCCAGCCGCACAAACTTGCGCAGCACGTCGTCGCGGTACTCATCGGGACTGCGTAGCGCCTTCAGCGCCCGCGCACGGCGATCTTCGTCACCGTTAAGATTCATCAGCATAGTCTCCTCCGCCCCGACCTGGGTCCGGTGCGAAATAAAATAATAAAATGTACGGTAACGAACCCTATGAAAAGCAATTTCTGGGAAGGGAGAATTAACTGACAACGTTCTTCTTGCGCTGACTATAGGCGCAATTTGTCCAGATGTCAGTTTTATTTTCTTTAGCGAATATTTTTGTGCATAACGATTTTTTTATTTCATCGTGCAGCATGAGTTTTTTCCCTCACATCTGCCATACTGAATTTAGTTAAATGACGCGCAGACTTCAATAAAGCGTGCAAAACAATAATCGATAATGATTCTTATTTTATCAAATAACGACACCTGGGAAACCTAATACCGTGAGTGACTTATCTTACCCTCCCTTGCTTTGTGATCCGGAACAGGATCCAATGACTGAATCACTATGGCTCATCGACGGCCAGTGCTCCTCTCTCGCCCGGCAGCGAAACGGGTGGGTCGCTGATGACACTTGTGCCAAACCACGAGCAAGCCATAAGACTTATCCTCAACAGAAGCTGAATCGGCTCGTGCGAAAGAGATTAAAAATGGTCTACTCGAAAATTTGACTGCCGTTCTGACTGGGCGAATCATCTGGAAGAAAGTATGAGATAAATATATTGTAAGGATATTGTCAATATTACGCGCCATTTCGAGCATTGCGAAAAAATTTGTTTCTTTGACAGGCGCAACAATGCCACAAGTATGACGTTTTCAATTTTCAGGCCTGTCAACCTTTCATTAAATTATCAGGGACACGCACATGGCTATTTTAGTGATACGTAAGCCGGCATGATGGTTGTCTTTTTTTCTGATGCAGACCCCACGTTATATTTTCATGTTCACGGTAAGATCTTTTGCCTCATGGCCAAGGGAGTATCCCATCACTCACGCGGCGATGAGGCGATGAAATCAATCTTGTGCGGTTTACCCTAATGAGGGGGGTGATAAATATTATGCAGACCACTCAACATGGATGGACTCCAGCAGAGATAAAAAAAGAGATCATCCGTGAGATGATTGTGGAAACCAGAGAACAGTTGCCCGATTGGCCCGATTTCATGAATCCCGAGCATCTGGCCAGGCTTCCGGCGCGCCTGACGCTGTTATACAAGAAACAGCCGGAACTGATTCTGATGGCAGAGCGTTAAGCGGCAGAACTCCGATCCTATGGATGTCACCTGGTGATTATTGCCGCTGGCCAGGAAATGAGGCAGGCGCAGCTGGACAGTACAAATATTCTGCTGGGTGATTGTCTGATAGGTAAAGCAGCGGAGGCAACGCTTGAGATGTGGTTAAGCAAGGATGCATTGTGGAAAGCCTTTCTCACCCCGCGTGATATGGCCTGCGCGGGGGCTCGCCTGAGCGACGCACGTGTCGAGCCTTGTCCCGAAACGCGCAGTGCGATTATCCGGCAGCTCTTTTCATGGCTGACGCAGCGGGCATATTTGACATCGCTGTTCAATTACCGCTATCAGCTAAGCTCGGTCAGCCAAGTGAACAATATCCGCATGACTGCTTATGGCTGCTTTGACTTCAGCGAGGCATAGGTTTCGCCCGATATTGACCGCCGCTGATTCAGATGAAACGTCATAAAACCCTTTATGTTAAGTTCCCATGCCCTTCGTGAAAACGGTTAGAAAGCCCCATAGCGTCATCAGCAAGCTAAGGCCGCAAAATCACGCCCTGGTGTCACTCGCGCCGTAAAGCCCGATAGCCGGGGTTAAAAGGGATGACAAACATTTTCCATTACTGCAAGCAGACTTTGGCTAATCACATTGGGTATGCACCGGAAGATTATCCCCGTCTGAGACCGGACTGCCGGAGGTACGACGCCTTTTATCATGGGGGGGCATAGAGAATGTCAACTGGCGCGTCATTCTGAGGCCTATGCAAACTGCACGTCCGCCTGAAGCATTTTGCATGGAAATTTTCAGGAAACACCCTGTTCGTTGTGCGCTAACAGCGAACAGAATTGGTGCACAGTAACGTGATCTAAGGGTGGTTTAATGACCATAGTATTTTGGTCTGTCCTGTCTCAGCTACTGCACACCATGAGTGTGGCTAAACGGATTTCCCCGGTAGAATAATTACACCTTTCTCCGTAAGCGCTCCTCTTCGACCAACGCTTTCCACTGCTGGAAGGACGGCCTCGCCTGCATGCGCTCATACCATTCGTGTAACGCGGCGAACTCTGAAGGTACCTGAAGGTTCACTAACGCAGAGAAGATCATCCCTCCGATTACCGCTATATCTGCCATTGAGAAGCGCTCGCCGGCCACATAGTGCTGTGTTTGCAGAACACGGTCAAAATACTGCATTCCCCGAACCGCCTTTTCACGCATGCGGTTGCCCCACTCTGGGTTCTGATAGAGCTCAACCTCAGGGCCTAAACCCGGAGTAGCGTGATGGAAATACACGCTAACAGCATCAAGGAACTCAATTTCAGCGCGCTTAGTCATCATATGAATAACACCTTGTTCCGATGGAGTGGTGCCCGTCAAAGAACGTGGTGCACTCAAAGCGTCCAGATAATGCGTGATGGCCGTACACTCTGCTATAAGCGTACCGTCATCCAGCTCAAGAACGGGAAGCGTTCCTGATTAGTTAAGTGCAAGAAATTCGCTTTTCTTGTGTTCTCCTGTCCATAAGTTAACAGGGACAAACTCTGTATCAGAAAGCAGTCCTTTCTCAGCAAGTGCAATGCGAACGCGTGCAGGATAAGGGCCGTCATACCAGTCATAGATTTTCATCAGCAGATAATTCCTTCGTACTAACTAACGGTAGTTAGTTATGTGGCTAAGATTGAGGCAGAATGAGAGACCTGTCAATACCTACCTTACGATTGTTAGTTTTTTATTTACTTTCGATGTGACAATTTTAAAAACGATTTTTAATTCAATTGGCTAGGTTATTTTATTGAGATGCAGTGACAACCCGCGCATAGGGCGGGTGACGTGCTCTATGTTCCTCGACTGCCCTCGACGGTCGCGTTTTCCAGTCGTTTTACGTCAGAACGTTGGGCGCCTGGGTGGATTGTTGAAGGAGATTCAGGCATCGCCTGCTGATACCGGCAACCGCCCGCATCTGGCCGCCTGATTTTTACTTCGGTAACATGCCCGCAAGTCGATAGCCCTCAACGAGCTCATCAAAAAGCTGGAGATTGTTTCGGCTCCTGGCCATCAACTGCGCGCCGGCAACGGCAGAAAAAATGGAGCCAGCTCGGACTCTGCTCTCTCCTGAGGCTGCAATACCAGCCTCAAGTAACTGATCTGCCAGCCAGTCGATGTTAATATCAGCAAATTGTTGCACCTCATCCCTGACCGATTGTGGCAGATCATCGTACTCAGCCGACATAAAGCTTCCCATACAGAGCCGATTGCCGCTCTCGAGGGAGCGGCGAAATATCTGAGGATAGCGGCGTAAACTTTTCAGCGCATCGCCTTCACTTTCCCTCAGCACTTTCAGGTCATGCGCCGTATCCTCCCAGTAACGCCGGGCTACAGCCGCACCCAGATCGGCCTTGCTGGAGAAGTGGTAATAAATGCTAGCAGCCTTGATGCCCACCTCATCAGCTAATCCGCGTATATTCAGGCCGGTGTAGCCATGCGCCTGTGCCGCCAGACGGGCGGCGCTTAGAATTTCGTCACGGGATGTTTTGCTCATAATTTTTCTTCTCCGGTCGCTCAGGTATCAATTCTAACATTTGCTAGGTAGGTATTGACAGCTTGACGTCACAGGACCAGATTTTACTTACCCATTACTGGTTAGCTTGGCGCATTAAGGTTTTATCATGCGCAAAGTCATTCATATTCAAGCGCTATCGACTTTGCCAGCATGATACCCAACCGCGACACATGCTTTTATTAAACTGCCCTCAAGATGTGAGCCATAAATATAAAACTTCCGGATGATAGAGAGTTAACGCCACTTTTAATCGGCGAAGAATCTTAATTATTTCCCACAAGTCCATTCATTTTATTTTTTTCGCAAAAGCTTAGTGCAATTCCTTGGTTCTCCTCGCGGGTGCGGCATTTGATGATGAAATCCGCCCGCCGGGCTATTGAATCATAAGGAATTCACCATGAGTAAGCATTTTCACTTGCAGGCATTAAGCTTAGCCCTGCTGACAGGGATATTTAGCGCACACGCGGCGGACACTCCGGTCAAGGGAGGTACGCTGGTGTATCTTGAACAGCAGCCACATACCAACCTCTACCCGCCTGCCGGTGGTTTCTACCCCAACGGCGGTATCCTCAACCAGATCACCGATAAGCTGACGTGGCAGAATCCAAAGACGCTGCAGGTTGAACCCTGGGTTGCGGAAAGCTGGAGCAGCAACACCGATAAAACCGAATATACCTTTAAAATTCGTCCGGGCGTCACCTTCTCCGATGGCACGCCGCTGGATGCCAACGCGGTGGCCAAAAACTTTGATACCTACGGCCTCGGCAATAAAGCCCTGCGCTTGCCAGTTTCAGAAGTGATCAATAACTACGACCACAGTGAAGTCATCGATCCGCTGACGGTGAAGTTCTATTTCAAGAAACCCTCTCCGGGATTTTTACAGGGCACCGCGACCATCGGATCTGGCTTAGTTTCTCTAAGCACTTTGCAACGAAGCTTCGATCAACTGGGTGACGCACGCCATATTATTGGCTCCGGTCCGTTTGTGGTCAGTGATGAAAAACTCGGGCGTGAAGTCGATCTCACCGCGCGTAAAGATTATCAGTGGGGGCCGAAAAATATCGCCCAGCAAGGCCCGGCCAATCTCGATGGCATCAAAATTATCGTCACGCCGGAAGATAGCGTGCGCATCGGCGCATTGTTGGCGGGCCAGGCAGACTTTATCCGCCAGGTGCAAGCCTATGACGAAAAACAGGCGCAGCAGCAAAACTTCCCGATTTATGCCGCACCCACACGCGGTGTAAACGACAGCATCAGCTTCCGTCCTGACAATGCGCTGGTCAGTGATCTGAAGGTGCGCCGGGCGCTGTTGCACGCTACCAACGCGCAGCAAGTGGTGCAGACACTGTTCTCGCCTAACTATCCGCAGGCCACGTCGGTTATTGCCCATTCTGCAGCCGGTTACGTCAACCTCGCTGACAAGCTGAAGTACGATCCCGCCCTGGCAAAACAGCTGCTTGATGAAGCAGGCTGGAAGGTCGGTAGCGATGGGATTCGTGAGAAAGAAGGTAAAAAGCTCGCCCTCGCCATCTACGAATCCCTGCCACAGCCGCAGAACAAAGAAGTGTTGCAACTGGTGGCACAGCAGTGGCGTCAGGTGGGCGTCGCCTTAGCGGTGAAAGCGGGCGATGCGGGCAGCGCCACGCTGGATAATCTCGATCCGCTGAAAACGCCGCTCAACGTCACGGAAGTCGGCCGTGCCGATCCGGATGTGATCAAAAGCAGTTTCTACCCCACCAACCGTAACGCGCTGCTGCAAAAAGGCGGCTCCAGCGACAAGGTGCAAAACTTCCGCGACGACAAGCTGAATGCACTGCTGGTGGATATCTCAGCGGAAGTGGATCCGGCTAAACGTCTGGCTCT
>NZ_DAMDQC010000098.1:0-15652 GCF_032082325.1 Pantoea sp. CTOTU50773
TATTTCGCACGATATGGCGGTGGTGGAACGCATCAGCCATCGCGTGGCGGTGATGCTGTTGGGCGAGATTGTCGAGATCGGCCCGCGCGCTGCGATCTTTGAGAATCCGCAGCATGACTACACGCGCAAGTTATTGTCATCGGTGCCGGTTCCAGTTCCAGCTCGACGTCATCTCAAGCGGCATATGGACGTTAGCGAGCTGAAAAGCCCGGTGCGCGCACTGGGGTTTGTGCCGGAAACACGGCGCTATCGCGAGGTGAGCGCCGGGCATTGGGTGATGGAGAGTTAAAGCAGACGCAACAGATAAATCAATAATGCTGCCCGCATTATGCGAGCTAAATCATGAAGCTATAAGCTTCCAAAGCTCTTACCGTCATTGGCAATCCAAGCTTTAACAATGAGGTAAGATACTCCTCTGAACCGATTGCTGGATTTTTAAGGCTTGTACGCTGCTCTCGCACCGCCTTTAAAACCAGCGCTCGATTCAGATCGATTAAATCTAAAATAAATTCATCCGGATGCATCGCTTCAATCTCCAGCGCATCCAAATTCTCGCCCGGGAAATCTTTTAAATTGAACATGACTATGACTTCTGCATTACATTTTATTGCCGCAGCAACCACATGC
The DNA here is from genome assembly GCF_032082325.1 of Pantoea sp. CTOTU50773. Classification (NCBI taxonomy): domain Bacteria; kingdom Pseudomonadati; phylum Pseudomonadota; class Gammaproteobacteria; order Enterobacterales; family Erwiniaceae; genus Pantoea; species Pantoea sp. CTOTU50773. Next base: position 628 of record NZ_DAMDQC010000098.1, read on the forward strand.
CTGTCATCTTCATCAGGCAGTGATAACCCAGAAATCAGCGGCTCAAAACCAGTCACAAGAGCATCAGGAAGCGCTTTGTCCATTAGCACTTCTATACGCTTAACCTTGTCCGGCGTGACTTCAGGCATATTTTTAACCAAGTTTCGTTGCCATTCATCATGGATAGTCGCGGTCCACTTAGGCATGTATAAACCACTTAGTCCAAGTCGCATAAGCAAGTCACGAAGCATGTTTGGATAAATAACACAGGCATCAAGTACAACCGGATAAGGCGAGTGAGTCATTAGTAAAGACCTAGTCCTTGGCTTAAGTCAGCCAACTCCTGCATAGCATTATTACTTTCACTTTCGCGCTGAGCTTTATAGCGCATCAGGTCTGCAAAAAGCACGCGGCGATGGCGGCCAGTTTTATGATATGGCAGCTTCCCCTCTTCCAATAGTTTCACCATATGAGGCCGTGAGACATTGAGGATATTGGCTGCTTCCTGTGTGGTTAATTCAGCATGAACCGGAACGACCTGCACCGCATTTCCAACGGCCAGTTCTCCCAACACCTTCATTAGCAACGTTAAAGCTGAGGTTGGCAACTCGATTTGGTGAGTTTCGTCGTTTGCATCCTGAATGGATATGACTTGTGTCTCCAGCTTTGTGGAGAGAAAAGTCGCCAGTTCTCTTTGTCCACGTAGAGCGGCCTCAATTTCCTTCTGAGCCGGAAGGCTGACATTGTCCAGAATTGAGTTTGTCATGAGTTTTCCAGTTTCTTAGTTCGTGAATTACAGCGCTCTAATACTAATCGAAACAAACGAAACAAACAACATCCGAAATAAACGAAACAACCAGTCTGTTCCTTGTACTATAGCAACCGCAGTAAACGCGCCGGGTTTCCGGCGTAAACGCCCTTCTGCGTGATGTCTTTCGTCACCACACTGCCCGCGCCGATGACCGCGCCATCGCAGATGCTGACCGCCAAAATACTCGCGCCACTGCCGATTGAGACGTTGTTACCCAGCGTGATGCGCGCCCAGCTTTCTCGATCGGCATTGGGTTTGCCATCACGGAACATATCGTTGGCGAACATCACGCCGTGACCAATAAAGCAGTTTTCGCCCACGCTAACGTATTCGCAGATAAAGGTGTGCGACTGCACTTTTGTGCCTCTTCCAATCACCGTATGTGCCTGGATTTCGACAAACGGACCGATGAAGACATCGTCTTGCAGGGTGCAGCCATAAACGTTCGCAGGCTGGTAAATCGTAACGTTACTACCGATTTCAACGTTTTTGACTGCGACTTCGCGTAGATTTGGCTGCATTTTAGCTCCATTTGTTTTGTTCTGAAGATTCTCGTCCGAGATATATTTTTAATAATGTGACTGAATCTACTTACACGTTTTAACAACAGATATTCTCGGTTTTGGAAACTGTAAAACTAACAAGTTAAAAATTAAAAATCGAGACATATGTGGCCTTAAAACAGTATTAACTCTCGTTACCAAAACCATTAACAATATGATTTAAATAGAAATTATTTCACCACTTCGACCATTTAAATATTACACATTGCTCATCGAGTGATAAAATCATCGCGAATTGTTTATAGGCTTGTCGCTAAAACTGCATAAAAGGTGTAATTTCTGTCATCTATAATCGAAGAGAATTTCTTGATTGGGAGTCTGTATGTTTAAATTTGACATGCAAATAGAGCAGAATTATGCCTCATTCTTTGATACTGAGAGCGGCAACGCTGTCTTTGTCGATTCATTTGATAATGAAGAGTTTGATGTCTGGATGGGAACGCTAAGCTACAGCGCCCATGTTGCGACCGTTCATGCACTCTCAAATGAAGAGCTCAATCGCAAACTGAGCGAGGTTGCTGCGCAGCATTATGACCATAACGGAACAACAACTCCTGGATTTGGAAGCTGATATCAATGACATCCTCGCTGAAGACTGCGCCAGAATTCATTTTACTTTCCATGCCGCATTTGAACGACTAAACGATCCGCGTAATAAACCATCCATTACATTACATGAACTGGATAACGTATTTCAGATATTCATTCAAACACACCTTTCTACGATAATTGATTATGATGAAGGTACGCGGTTTGTTTTAAAGTGCAATACAACACATTTACATTTTCCGTGTGCAGTCACCCATGACAGATAAGTTGGCAAGTTATGGGTGGTACAAAATGTCATTACGGTAATGCGTAAAAAAGATTTTAAATCGCCCGATAATTTTCTTGTTATAAACTGAGTGTATTAAGGCAACACAGTGCCTTTGCACATAATTTGCAACTCAGCCAGGGAAAGACGATGACGCAACTAAACCAATATGGTCAGCCAGTGGGTTTTGCTCTGCCAGATTGGCAGCCGCTGGCCGCGCCTCCTGCTATTCCGCTTCACGGCCGCTTTTGTACGCTTGAACCGTTAGATATTGCGCACAGTCACGCTTTGTTTGCCGCCTTCTCAAGCGCACCAGACGATCGGGACTGGACCTGGCTGGGCGCGACACAGCCCGCCTCGTTGGCAGAGATGGAAAGTTGGATCAGTGGAAAATGCCAGGACAGCGGATTGGTGAGTTACGCGGTGATCGGCCAACGCACTCAGCAAGCGGTTGGTGCGGTATGTTTCGCCAATATTGACGGCCAGAACGGTGCGATTGAGATTGGTCATGTCACCTGGTCGCCGCTGATGCAGCGTAACGTGCTGGGCAGTGAAGCGATCTACTTGTTACTGAAACAGGCATTTGAGCTGGGCTACCGCCGGGTCGCCTGGCGCTGTGATTCCACTAACCTCGCCTCACGTCGGGCAGCGGAACGTCTTGGCTTCACTTATGAAGGGCGTTTCCGCCAGGCAATGACACGCAAACAACGCAATCGCGATACCGACTGGCTGTCGATAATTGATGGTGAATGGCCGCAGGTGAAGCATGCGATATCGGCCTGGCTGGCGGCGGATAATATGGATGAGCACGGCCGGGAGCAGCAAAAGTTGAGCGTATTTTTCGCAGGTTAAATCCTATCAAGTCACCTGCCTCAGCGCAGGCGTCAGGCACAGTATTCTGGCAGATGGCAAGTCAGGATTTCCGTTGTTTCAACGTCATTTAAGGGCAGGAACCGGCCTTGCCAGCTCCTTCTTGTCCTCATTTCATCAACACCTGAAACTGCGGATTAAACTCGTCAAAAATCGGCAACGCCGCCGCACCCAATGCCGCGGTATCACTGCCGGTCATGCCCGTTTTCAAACGTGAGCCGGTAAGATAACGCCCGCGCACCGACTGATAGAGCGGCGGCAGGCGCTGAATGATTTTATCCAGCAGTGCGGCGGGCATCATGCCGCCGATGATCACGCTCTCCGCATCGAAAATGCATTCCAGCATATTGATGCCCTGACGCAATGGCGTCAGCACGGTATCAATCCAGCGATCAAATACTGCGGGATCGACTTCCAGCAGGTCGTCCGGCAACGCGGTCATCGGGTCCAGCCCACAGAATTCATAGGCGGCCTGCAGTGACACATAACGTTCCAGACAGCCGTGATTGCCGCAATAGCATTCGCGCCCACCCGGTTCCACCACCACATGCCCAATTTCACCAGCATTGTGCGCATGGCCGCTGTAAACGTGACCATCCATGATAATACCCGCGCCCAATCCGGTGCCGATATAGAGATAAATAAACGAGTTGAGATGGCGCGCAACGCCGTGGAAACGCTCCCCAATCGCCGCTACCGTGGCATCGTTCTCCAGCGTGACCGGCACGCCGCTCATTTCGGCCAGCCTTGCTTCGATATCGACCGACTCCCAGCCGTGCAAGGTAGTGGGACCCACCGAGGAAATCCCCTCAACGCCAAAGGGTCCCGGCATCACTACGCCGATCCCCAGGACTTTCTGCCAGCGGTCACCGAGCTGCGTTTTGATCTCTGCCAGCACCTCCGCAATGCGCGCTAAAGTGGCATCGGGCTGGGGTTTTTGCACCAGAATAAGGCGGCGGAAATGAACTTCACCGGTGAGATCCACCAGTACGATCAGTAGGGTTTGGTGGTCGAGATGAATGCCGATGGAGAAGGCACTGGCTGGATTGAGGATTACCGGAATCGCCGGTTGCCCACGCCCCTGCTTGCGCGGTTGGCGGCTGGTAAGCAGTTCGGCGGCTTCCAGTTCAGCCACGATATTGGAGACGGTTTGCGGGGTTAAGGCGGTCAGTCGCGCCAGCTCAGCCCGCGTCAATTCACCGTGCAGGCGGATCGCTTCGATGATCACACGGCGATTGTGCGCGCGCGCATGCTCCAGATTGGTTCCTGATGTTTTCATCCTGCTTCCCTCTTCTCACGCCCGCGACTGCCAGCGCATCAATATCTATGATCGGCGACACAATTTACAACCTGTTTACCTGACAGCCGCAAAAATCTGTGCAGAGTAGTGAGCAGCGGCAAACGAGATTTATGCCCTGGCACGTCACTTGCTTTAGTTCATTGATGTCAGCTGCAGCAACCTGACAACCTGTGCGCGTTATTAAATCAATCAAATTGATTTAATTAAACACCCTCTTCTTGCATCAAGGCGGAAAATGTTATGAAAATCCGGTTTTCGACCACATTGAAAGGCTGTGCCATCGCGGTCATGTTAGCCAGCGCCGGCAGCGCGGCAGCCGCAACCACCCTCAATGCGCTGTTTATGACTCAGGCGGCTTACAGCGAAAATGATATTCGCGCCATGACGCAGGAGTTCCAGAAAGCGCATCCGGATGTGCAGGTGAATCTGGAGTTTGTGCCGTACGAAGCGCTGCACGACAAAATTGTCGCGGCGCGTGGCGCAGGCGGTAACGGTTATGACGTGGTGCTGTTTGATGCCATCTGGCCGGCGGAATTCACCAAATTTGATCTGCTGCAGGACGTCAGCAGCCGTATCGCCGCAGACGAAAAAGAGAAGATCTTCCCCGGCGCAATGAACACCGTGGTCTATAACGGCAAAACCCTTGGCATGCCGTGGATCCTGGATACCAAATATCTCTATTACAACAAAGCGATGCTGGAGAAAGCCGGGATCACCACCCCGCCGCAAACCTGGCAACAGGTGATTGATGACTCACGCATCATCAAACAAAAGAACATCGTAAAATATCCACTGGTGTGGAGCTGGTCGCAGGCGGAAGCGCTGGTGTGTGATTACACCACATTGGTATCTGGCTTTGGCGGCAAATTCTATAACAACGGCAAGCTCGATTTCTCTAGCCCGGCCTCATTGCAGGCGGTCAAGCTGATGAAGAGTTCGCTGGATGAAGGGCTGAGTAACCCAGCATCACGCGAATATCTGGAAGAGGATGTGCGCAAAGCCTTCTCCAACGGCGATGCCGCGTTCGCGCTGAACTGGACCTATATGTACAACATGGCTAACGATCCGAAGCAGAGCAAAGTGGCCGGTCAGGTGGGTATCGTTCCGGCACCAGGCGATGCGCCGGGTAAATTTGGTGCGGTGAACGGTTCGATGGGGCTCGGCATCGCCAAAGGCAGCACCCACGGTGACCAGGCGTGGCAATACATTAGCTACATGACTTCGCAACCGGTTCAAAACAAATACGCTACCCTGAGCCTGCCCATCTGGAAAAGCTCATATCAGGATCCTGCGGTACTGAAGAATCAGGAGAGCCTGATCGCGGCGGAGGACAAATCATTGAACGTGATGCTTTCACGCCCGGAACCCGCTGATTATTCCCGTCTCTCCAACACCTTGCAGCAGCAACTGCAGCAAGTGCTGGTGGGCAGCGCCACGCCAGACGCGGCCATGCAGACGGTTGATAAAAGTGCTGCGCGTTTACGTTAAGGGGTCAGCATGCTGAGTTTGCGTGAACGCGAACAACGGCAGGCATGGGTGCTGTTAGCACCCATGTTGCTGGTGATGCTGTTGCTCACCGCCTGGCCGCTGCTGCGCACCATCTGGCTGAGTTTCACCGATGCTGCCCTCATTGGCAGCGGCGAAGTGCCAGCCTGGGTGGGTGTGGAGAACTATTTGTTCGCCATCACCGATCCTGATTTTCAATCTTCACTGTGGCGCACACTCTACTTCACCGTTGTCTCGGTAGCGTTTGAAGGGGCGATTGGCGTGTTGGTGGCGCTGCTGCTGAATCAGAAATTTGCCGGACGCAACATTTTGCGCGTGCTGGTGATTCTGCCGTGGGCGCTGCCGACCATCGTCAACGCCATGATGTGGCGTCTCAACTTTAACCCCGATTACGGCAGCATTAACGCCCTGCTGACTCAATTGGGCATTATTGATGGCTATCGTAGCTGGCTGGGATCGCCGGATTCGGCGCTCAACGCGGTGATGTTTGCCGATATCTGGAAAAACTATCCGCTGGTGACCCTGCTGGTGCTGGCTGCATTGCAATCCATCCCTGACGATCTGTTTGAAGCGGCTCGTCTGGATGGTGCATCTGCCTGGCGGCGCTTCCGTGCCATTACCTTCCCGGCGATTGTCGGCCCGCTGAGTGTGGCGCTGGTACTGCGCACCATCGATGCCTTCAAGATTTTCGACATCATCTATGTGATGACACGCGGCGGCCCGGTCGATAGCACTAAAACCCTGAGCTTCTACGTTTATCAGGAGTCATTCAGCTATTTGCGCGCGGGCAGCGGCGCGGCTTACGCCATGCTGATGACGCTGCTGTGCGCCGTGCTGATCACCCTCTATATGTTGTTGTTGTGGCGTCAGCGCCGTAAAGGGAGCGCGTATGAAGGCTAAATTACGCAACACAGCCAAATATGCCGCCGCGCTGCTGGTGGCAATTTCGGTACTCGCACCAATGGGCTGGCTGTTTCTGATGAGCGTCAGCGCCACCAGCGATCTCACGCGGGTTCCGCTGGAATGGTTGCCGCGCCAGTGGGACTTCAGTCGCTACGGCCGATTGATGTCACTGGAACCCGGCCAACCCGGCACACTGTTCCTGCATGCGTTGGGTAACAGCCTGTTAGTGGCAACCGGGGCGACGATTATCTGTCTGCTGCTGGCCATTCCGGCGGCGTTCAGCTTCTCCCGCTACCGTGGTCGCGATGGCTGGCTGTTTGCCTCGCTCGCTATATATATGGTGCCGCCAGTGGCGTTTGTGCTGCCACTCTACTTCCTGCTGCAACAGTTTGATCTGCTTAACACGCGCCCCGGTTTGATCATCGTTTACTGCTCGCTGATCCTGCCGTTTCTGACGTGGATGCTGAAAAACCAGTTCGATGCCTTACCGCAGGATATTGAGCAAGCGGCGCGGCTGGATGGCTTGCGCGTCTGGCAGGTGCTGCTGCGCATTACCCTGCCACTAGCAAAACCAGTGCTGGGTGCAGCGGCGCTGTTTGGCTGGTTGCTGGCGTGGGATGAGTTTTTCTATGCGCTATTGTTCACCAGCAACATTGCGGCACAAACCTTGCCAGTGACGATTGCGGGCTTTACCGCCGGACGCGCCACCGATGATGGTTTGATCGCAGCGGTCGGCATTCTGGCATCCGTGCCACCGCTGTTTATTGCTATCTGGCTGCAGAAAACACTGGTGAGCGGCCTGGCCAGTGGCGGGAGCAAAGGATGAAGATGAACATGGACACTACCGCCACGCTGTATGTGGTCGGCAATATTAACGTCGATTTGATTATGGGCACCCTCGACCACTGGCCGCAGCGTGGCACCGAAGTGATGATGAATCACAGCGAATTGCGTCCCGGCGGATCGGCGGGCAACTGTGCGTTAGCACTGGAAGCGATGCAGGTGCGCCATCGTGCAGTGGCAAATCAGGGCGATGACGGCCTGAGCGCCTGGCTGGGCAGTTACTTTCCACACAGCGTCGCCTACTGGACGCGCTATCACTGTGAAACCTCACTGACCGTGGGTGTGACGCACTCCGATCACGAGCGATCCTTCCTCAGTAATCTTGGCCATATCGTGCGGCTCACCGCCGAAGATGTGCTGAATCAACTGCCGCTGCGTGCCAGTGAAGGCGATATCGTGCTGCTGTGTGGCACCTTCCTGTGCCTGCAACTTTACTACGAATACCCGCTGTTACTGAGTGAGTTGCAGCAACGCGGATTTACCACCGCCGTGGATACCGGATGGCCGCCGCAGGGGTGGACCGAAGAGGTTCGCCAGCAGATGACGCAGTGGTTACCGCTGTGTGACTGGCTGCTGCTCAATGAGGTCGAAACGCTGGGCCTGATGGACGCGGAGAATCTTAACGTGGCCGCCACCCAACTCGCACAACGACTCAGCGGCCGCGGCGGTTGCGTGGTCAAATGCGGTGCGCAAGGCGCAGGTTGCTGGCAATCACATCAGCACATCAATCAACCCGCTAAGCCCGTCACCGTGGTAGATACCATTGGCGCAGGCGACAGCTTTAATGCCGGTTTTCTCACTGCGCTGCTGCATCAGCAGAATATCACCACCGCGTTGCAATGGGGCATCGCGGTGGCGTCACTGGCAATCAGTACCCAGCCACGTCGCTATCCCGACTGGCATCAACTGCAACTTTCCGCACAGGAGCGCTAAATCATGGCCAGTGTTGAACTCGTAAAAGTGGCCAAGCGCTACGGCAAACAATCGGTTCTGCATCCGCTCGACCTTACCATTCCCGACGGCAGTTTTACCGTACTGGTCGGTCCGTCCGGCTGTGGTAAATCCACCTTATTGCGCCTGCTGGCGGGGCTGGAGAGCCTGTCGGATGGCGCAATCATGATGGATAAAGTGGCAATCAACGATCGCGATCCCGCCGATCGTGATATCGCTATGGTGTTTCAAAGCTATGCGCTTTATCCGCATCTGACGGTGGCAGAGAACCTCGCGTTTCATATGCAGGTGAAGAAAGTGAAGCGCGAAGAGCAGCAGAGCAAAATCGAACGCATCGCCGGGATTCTCGGCATTGATAAACTGCTCGGGCGCTATCCGCGTGCGTTATCCGGTGGGCAGCGCCAGCGTGTGGCGATGGGACGCGCGATGGTGCGCAATCCGCAGGTGTTCTTGTTTGATGAGCCGTTGTCCAACCTCGATGCACAGTTGAGGATGGAGTTACGGGCAGAGATCAAATCACTGCACCAGCGCTTCAAAACCACCATGGTGTATGTCACGCACGATCAGGTAGAAGCCATGACGCTGGCCGATCAAATTGTGGTGATGAAAGAGGGCCGCATTGTGCAGCAGGGTGCACCGCTGGCGATTTATGACCGACCAGCGGACACGTTTGTGGCGCGTTTTATCGGTTCGCCGCCGATGAACCTGTTACCGGCGCAATTGATTACCCGCGATGGCATTCCGGGTGTGCAGTGCCAGGATTTATGGCAACCGCTACCTCTGCGCTGGCATGCGGCGGCACGCGATCGCGAAGGGGCTAAGGTGACGCTGGGCGTGCGTCCTCATGATTTACTGGAAGCCGAAACTCGCGCACAAGCTAAAGTAAAAGTGGTCGAAATCACCGGTGAATCAACGTTGTTGCACCTTGAATGGCACGGTCACGCCATGCATATGCAAATCGCCGGGCGTCATAGCGCGGTGAGTGGCGATCAGATTCGTATTGGATTTAACGCCGAGAAGATTCATCTGTTTGATGCAGAAAGCGGATTACGCCTGAGCGAAGGTTAAATAATATAAAAAAGCCACCCAAATGGGTGGCGAAATATATTGATAGAAAATGCATAACAACGATGATGGCAGGCACTCATTCCATAAGCACCGTACCCTGACTATTTTACGCAAACGGCTATTTTATTCTGTTCTCTCTGTTTAAAGATAACGTAAATCTTACTTCTTTCTTTAACAGAGAAATAACCACTACCAGGTTTTCCCGATATTAAACTGGAACTGCTCAGACTTATCGCCTTCATATTTTTTGATCGGCAAGGCATAAGAGAACACCAGCGGACCAAGCGGCGATTGCCATTGTAATGCCAGACCGCTGGAAACACGGATTTCACTCGGATCACCATAATCCGGAATGCCTGCCGCGCGCGTTGCCGCGGTATTTTCCCATTTGGTATCCCAAACGGTACCGGCATCGACAAAGAACGAGGTGCGCAGTGAATCCGCATAACGATCGCTAACAAATGGAGTCGGGACGATTAACTCCGCGCTCGCCACAGCCATCGCATTACCACCCACCGCATCATCCGATTTATTCACCGAACAGTTGCCATAGCTGCTTTCGCTGCCGGTGCAACTGTAATAAGCCGCTTTTGGACCGATGGTATTGGATGAGAATCCGCGCACGGAGCTGGAGCCGCCGGCGTAGAAGTTGTCGTAGAACGGCACTTCTTTGCCACCGAACCCATCCGCATAGCCGGCTTTGGTACGCCCCATCAGCACCCAGCGATGATCACTGCTAAGCGGTAAGTATGCGTTGGCACTCAGCGTACTTTTGTAATAGCTGTTGGTCGATCCGGGGATCGTCACTTTGGTATTAAAGCCAGCGGAAACCCCCGACGTTGGGAAGAAACCACGGTCTAATGAGTTGTAGTTCCAGCCAATGTTCCAGAAGAAGTCATTGGCGACAAACTTCTCATCGCTGGTGGCGTAATCGTCATCATCATCTTCATTGGTGGTGATCACTTTCGGATGGATGCCCTGCGATCCCAGATAGCGCCACATGGAGACCTGTGGTGCCATATTACTGACGCGGTTGTAGGTGTAATCCAGCCCTGAACTCAGATTACTGTTTTCGCTGATCGGGAAGCTTAACGTACTGCTGGCACCAAAACTCTTCAGCGTGTATTCAGACAGGTCATTATCTTCGGCGCTGTAGTCGTTGTAGAACAGTTTACCGCCAAGACTCACGCCATCCACGGTGAAGTAAGGATTGGTGGCAGCAATCTCAACATAGGTTTGATAACTGTTTTTAGTGCCGCTAAAACTCACGGTATTACCGGTACCCATCCAGTTATCCTGGCTGACGCCAAGCTGGTAACTGATGCCGCTGTCGGTGCCGTACCCAAGACCCACGTTGAAAGTGCCGGTGTTACGCTCTTTCACCTTATACACCACATCGACCTGATCAGGGCTGCCGGGCACACGCTGGGTATCAACATCGACGCTTTCGAAATAGCCGGTACGATTGAGACGGGCCTTACCTTGATCAACCGCATCGCTGGCTAACCACGACCCTTCCATCTGGCGCATTTCGCGACGTAACACCGAATCCTTCGAGGTGTCATTGCCGCTGAACTTCACCTGACGCACGTAGAAACGATGCCCTGCTTCAACATTCACATGCAGTTTAACGGTTTTGTCTGCATCGTTAATTTCAGGCTGAGAACTGACTTGCGGGAAAGCATAGCCGTAGCGACCGAGCAGCGCTTTGATCGCGCCTTCGTTCTCAGTAATTTTGGCACCGCTGTATAAAGCCCCTGGCGGTATATGGGCCAGTTTCTCAATTTCGGCGGAGTGTCCCGCCATATCGCCGTTCAGGATAACATCGGAAATATGGTAAACATCGCCTTCATGAATATTGACTGTCAGATAAATACTTTTCTTATCGGGTGTTAAACTCACTTGCGTTGAATCAATATTAAAACGTGCAAAACCGCGATCGAGATAATAGCTACGCAGTGTTTCTAAATCGCCGGACAGTTTTTGTTTCTGATATTTCTGATCGGCAATAAAATTCCACCAAGGCACATCATCACGCAATTGGAAGTGCGAGATGAGTTCATCTGATGAGAAGGCATGATTGCCGACAATATTGATCTGCTGAATCTTCGCGGATACACCTTCGGTAAACACGAACTTCAGGTCGACACGATTGCGTGGCAACGGCGTGACCACAGCTTTGACGCTGGCAGTGTATTTACCCGCGCTGTAGTAGAAATCTTCCAGCCCTTTTTCAATATCCGATAATGTGGTGCGATCCAGCGCTTCGCCGACCCGCACACCGGTGGCGTCGAGATTTTGCTTCAGCTGATCTTCTTTGATTGCCTTGTTGCCGGAGAAGGAAATGCTCGCAATGGCCGGCCGTTCTTTCACACGAATGAGCAGCGCATCGCCATCGCGCAGCACTTGCACATCTTCAAAGTTGCCAGTGGCAAATAGCGCACGAATGGTGTTACGAATATCGTCATGTGTGACGCGATCGCCCACGCGTACGGGCATACTCAGCATTGCTGCACCCGGTGCGACGCGTTGCAAGCCGTCAAAGTGAATATCCCTGAGGGTGAAATCGTCTGCACCAAAGGCTGTGGTGGTTACCATGAAAAGTAACCCGGTTAACATCTTTTTCATCTGCTATGAGCCTGCCGTTTTCCATTCAACGCATTTCTGCCGCACCACAAAAAAACGGGCTGAACACGCGGTTCAGCCCGTTAGTTGCGGCGATATGTTCCGGAAAAAAGACCACTGCGCCAAAGGTAAATTCAGCGCAATCAACGGATTTTCGCTTACCTTACAGTAAGCTGAAAAGCCGCTGCAGAAATCACAGCATAAGGATTACCCTTCCGCCGTCACCGGCTGGAAAGTGCGACGGTTCAGACTGGTCAGAATCACCAGCGTCACCATCATTAACAGCTCGACGCCAAGGGTGCCGGAGATGGCCGCCAAATGATTGCCATGCACATTTATCTGGGTGAACACGCCTCCGAGCAGCATCGGGCCCAGGCCAAGTGCCGATTGCTGTACGGTGGATAACACTGCGCTGCCCGCGCCCGCCTGGTGATGCGGTACACCGCTCATGCCGACACGGTAGAAGGTGCTGACGATAAATGACTGACCAAAGCCAATCAGGATGGTGGCCGGCATCAGGGTAAAGACGCCAACATCAGGCCAGGCAAACTGGAAAGTCCCGATCAGTGCAATCAAACCGACCATCTGGATGCCGCAACCGGTCAGTAACGTGGTGCGTTTACCAAAGCGTTCCACCATGCGCGTTGAACGCATCGCACCGATAAAGTAGGCAGCGCCCAGTGCGATAAACGCGTTTCCCGACTGAAATGCAGTTAAGCCAATGCCTGACTGCAGCGTCAGCGCTACCGCGAACATAAAGCCGCTCCAGCAGGAGAAGAACAGCACCGCCAGGGTTAAACCAAAACGAACGCTTGGCAGACGCAGCAGCGAAGGGGGCAGCAACGGCGAACCACCTTCTGCTTCCAGACGCAGTGAACTCTGACGCAGGCGATGCAATAACACCGGGAACAGCACCAGCAGCAGAATGCACGGCCATGACCAGTGCAGCAGCGGACCGAGCGCCAGCGCTAGCATCAAACAGCCAATCGCGCCTGCAAGCAGCAAGGTGCCGCTGACATCCACCGGCACGCGCTGATGATTGTGGGTTTCAGGCACAAAACGTCGCGCGGTGATCAGCACAAACAGGCAAATCGGCAGGTTGATCAGGAACACGCTGCGCCAGCCGTAGCCGCCGATATCCGCTTTGATCAGGAATCCACCTAACACCTGGCCAATGATAAAGGCCAGCCCGCCAATGCCGCCGTAAAGGCCAATGGCGCGCGCGTGCTCCCTGCCCTTCATGGTGACATGCATGGTGGCGAGGATTTGCGGCACGATGAAAGCCGCGCCTACACCCTGCAATGCGCGAGCAAACATCAACAGACCGACACTGTTGGCGATGCCGCATAATAAAGATGCAATACCAAAGATCCCTACTCCCGCCAGGAATATCCGACGACGTCCGTAGTTATCCCCCAGGCGTCCGCCCATCGCCAGGCAGATGGCGAAAGCAATGCCGTACACGGCGACAATCAGCGCCAGCTCAATCGATGTGGCGCGCAACGTATGCGCCATGGCATCCAGCGCCACGTTGACAATGGAAAAATCGATCATGGGCAGCAGTTGCCCTGCCAGCAGGACCACCAGTCCCGCGCGTTGAAGTTGCGATGTTTGCATCGGTTTTAACCTTGTTTTTAAGTGCAGTACGGCATAGCATCACCTAACTATTAAACGGGTACCAGTGCTTGTTTATCATGGTATAAATACTACCCGTCTCGTTTGGAGATCTGCTCATGAGCACGGCTACTGCCCCCGTCACGGCTGAATACAACAATCGAAAACTGCTTGGCACTTTTTTACGCACCCGTCGTGAAAGTCTCGACCCTAATCGTCTGGGTTTGCCGCATATGCGTCACCGCCGTACACCCGGATTACGCCGTGAAGAAGTGGCGCAGTTAGCGGATGTCGGCGTGACCTGGTATACGTGGCTGGAACAGGGTCGCGATATCAAAGCCTCGCCAAAAACCCTGACGGCCATTGCCACGGCATTGCAGTGCAACGATGTCGAGACGCAGCATCTGTTTTCCCTTGCCGGACACTCGTTGCCATCGGTACGGGTGGCCGCTGCCTGCTGCAAAATCGCGGCGCATAATCAGCAGATGCTGGACGCGATCCAGTTACCGGCGATTATCGAAACACCGCGTTTCGATATTCTTGGCTACAACGCCGCATGGTGTGCGCTGATGGATGTGGATCTGGCCGGGATAGCTGTGGAAGATCGTAACTGCATCTGGCTGGCGTTCAATCATCCTGCCTGGCGCAAAGCGATGAGCGACTGGGACGACGTGATGCCACAAATGGTGGCGATGTTTCGAGGGCAAATGGGCGAACACCTTGGCGATCCGCACTGGGAAAGTTTTCTCGCTCGTTTGCTGAATAGCTCGGATGAATTTGCCCAAACCTGGCAACGCTACGAACTGGGCAAGGTGGAAAATCGGCTGAAGCGTTTTTACCGCGAGGAAGTGGGTGAAATGACGCTGCGCCAGAATAACTGGTGGTCTGCTTCACGCAACGGCGACCGCCTGCTGGTGTATGTACCGGATGATGAGCAGAGTGCGGCGTCACTGCAGAAATTGATGAAACGGTAAAAATCGGCCTCCTCAACACTATGCTCAACATCCAGTGATGCAAACGGCTGGAGCGGTCTTCAGGCCGCTGCAGCCGCACAACCTCAGAGTGAGGTCAGGGCTTCGAATTACCAGCGCTTTTCCGCAAACCAGGCTACCAGCCATTCGGTCAGGGCACTGATATTCGCCGACTGAAGTTGGCTGGAAGGTTTAATCAGCCAGACG
>NZ_DAMDQC010000099.1:0-15636 GCF_032082325.1 Pantoea sp. CTOTU50773
TAACTCAAGGACCGTCAACAGTGAAGACAAAATTACCGCCTTTTATCGAACTCTACCGCCAGCTGATTGCCACACCATCGATCAGCGCCACTGACAGCGCGCTGGATCAGAGCAATGAAACTTTAATCAATTTGCTGGCGGGCTGGTTCCGCGATTTAGGCTTCAGTGTTGAAGTCCAGCCAGTCCCGGGTACGCGTCATAAATTCAATATGCTGGCACGCAGCGGTTTGGGTGCTGGCGGCCTGCTGCTGGCAGGCCATACCGATACCGTTCCGTATGATGATGGCCGCTGGACGCGTGATCCTTTCACCCTGACCGAGCACGACAACAAGCTATACGGTTTAGGTACGGCGGATATGAAAGGCTTCTTTGCTTTTATTCTGGATGCGCTGCGTGACGTTGACGTGACCAAACTGAGCAAGCCACTGTACATCCTCGCCACCGCCGATGAAGAGACCACCATGGCCGGTGCGAAGTACTTTTCCGAATCCACCCAGTTGCGTCCAGATTGCGCCATCATTGGTGAGCCGACCTCACTGAAGCCGGTGCGCGCGCACAAAGGTCATCTGTCGAACGTGATTCGTATTCAGGGTCAGTCAGGCCACTCCAGCGATCCTTCACGCGGTGTGAACGCCATTGAGCTGATGCATGAATCCATTACCCAGCTGATGCAACTGCGCAATACCCTGAAAAATCGCTATAACCACGATGGATTTGCGATTCCTTACCCGACCATGAACTTTGGTCACATTCACGGTGGCGATGCCGCGAACCGTATCTGCGCCTGCTGCGAATTGCACATGGATATTCGTCCGCTGCCGGGCTTAACTCTGAGCGATTTGGATGGCTTGCTGAATGAAGCCTTGGCGTCAGTAAGCGAACGCTGGCCGGGGCGTTTAACGGTAGGTGAACTGCACCCGCCGATTCCTGGCTACGAATGTCCGGCCGATCATGAGCTGGTGAAAGTGGTAGAGAAACTGCTGGGCGTGCCGACTGAAGTGGTGAACTATTGCACCGAAGCGCCTTTTATCCAGCAATTGTGTCCAACGCTGGTTTTAGGTCCAGGATCGATCAATCAGGCGCACCAGCCAGATGAATTTATCGATACCGCATTTATTAAGCCAACTCATGCGCTTATCACGCAGGTTGTTCAGCATTTTTGTCACTGATTAACAATAGATGGGGCAATTCACTGTTAAAACAGTAAATTGCCCGGTCATTGTTCGGGATTTGATAATAAGAATAACTTATCTCGCTTCCCCCCAAGTTAATTCTATGAATTTCCGGTAGTTAGCAGCGAATTATCGTCAATTTAAGTCAATTGACGAACAGGAAGAACCGTGGCTAGATAAAAGACGATGTTATGCCCGTTGGGTGTAAGGGTACTTTCAAGACGATAAGGGTGTCAGGGTCAAATGAACGAACAATATTCCGCAATGCGAAGTAATGTCAGTATGCTCGGCAAACTGCTCGGGGATACGATAAAGGATGCACTGGGAGAGAACATCCTCGATCGGGTGGAAACCATCCGCAAACTCTCTAAGTCCTCCCGCGCAGGCAATGACACCGATCGTAAGGAACTGCTGAACACGCTGCAAAACCTGTCTAATGACGAGTTACTACCTGTTGCACGCGCGTTTAGCCAGTTCCTCAACCTGACCAACGTGGCAGAGCAGTATCAGACCATCTCCCGCAGCGGCGATGGCGCGAATAATCCGGAAATCCTGAAGAAGACCTTTGAACGTCTGAAGCAGCAAAACGACATCAGCGAAAGTTCGATTCGCCAGGCGATCGAAGAACTGTCGCTGGAGCTGGTGCTGACCGCTCACCCAACGGAGATCACCCGACGTACGCTGATCCACATGCTGGGCGAAGTGAATAGCTGCCTGCAGCAACTCGACCACAGCGATCTCTCCGATTACGAGCGCACGCAAGTCATGCGTCGCCTGCGTCAGTTGGTCGCACAAGCCTGGCATACCGATGAAATCCGTAAGTATCGTCCAACACCGATTGATGAAGCCAAATGGGGCTTTGCCGTGGTCGAAAATAGCCTGTGGCAAGGCGTACCGGCATTCCTGCGCGAGCTGAACGAGCAGGTTGAAGAGACCTTTGGTATTAAGTTGCCCGTCGATTTCGTGCCGATTAAATTCACCTCGTGGATGGGCGGCGATCGCGACGGTAACCCGAACGTCACCGCACCTATCACACGCCATGCGATGCAGTTGAGCCGCTGGAAAGCCGCCGATCTGTTCCTGCGCGACGTGGGCGTGCTGATTTCTGAACTGTCGATGTCCGAATGCAGCGATGAAGTACGCGAGTTGTGCGGCGATCCAGAAGCGCTGGAACCGTACCGCATGATTCTGAAGCGCATCCGTGGCCAGCTGATGACCACGCAAGCTTATTTAGGCCGTCGTTTGAAAGGCGAGCGCCTGCCGCGCCCTGCCGATCTACTGGTCTCGAACGATCAACTGTGGCAACCGCTGTTCGCCATCTATCAATCTCTGCAACAGTGCGGCATGGGCATCATCGCCAACGGTCAGTTGCTGGATACGCTGCGTCGCGTGAAGTGTTTCGGCGTGCCGTTGGTGCGCATCGATATCCGTCAGGAGAGCACCCGTCACACCGAAGCGATTGCCGAAGTGACGCGCTATCTGGGACTGGGTGACTACGAAAGCTGGTCAGAAGCCGACAAACAGGCGTTCCTGATCCGCGAACTGAATTCCAAACGTCCGCTGCTGCCGCATCAATGGGAGCCGGGCGACAACACGCGCGAAGTGCTGGATACCTGTAAAGTGGTGGCTGAAGCGCCGCAAGGTTCCATCGCCTCTTACGTGATTTCGATGGCGAAAACGCCGTCGGACGTGCTGGCGGTGCACTTGCTGTTAAAAGAAGCCGGTATTCCTTACGCGATGCCGGTAGCGCCACTGTTCGAAACCCTCGACGATTTGAACAACGCCAATTACGTCATGACGCAGTTGCTGAATATCGATTGGTATCGCGGTTTCATCAACGGCAAACAGATGGTGATGATTGGTTATTCCGATTCGGCGAAAGATGCCGGCGTGATGGCCGCCAGCTGGGCGCAGTACGAAGCACAGGATGCGTTGATCAAGACCTGTGAGAAAGCCGGCATCACGCTGACGCTGTTCCACGGACGCGGTGGTTCCATCGGCCGTGGCGGCGCACCGGCACACGCAGCACTGCTGTCGCAACCGCCGGGCAGCCTGAAAGGCGGCCTGCGCGTGACCGAACAAGGCGAGATGATTCGCTTCAAATACGGTTTGCCAGAAGTCACCATCGCCAGCCTGTCGCTGTATACCGGTGCGATTCTGGAAGCCAACCTGATGCCACCGCCAGAACCAAAGCGCGAGTGGAAAGAGATCATGAACGGTTTGTCCGCCCATTCCTGCGCCATGTATCGCGGCTATGTGCGTGAAAACCCGGACTTCGTACCGTATTTCCGTTCGGCCACGCCAGAGCAAGAGCTGGGTAAACTGCCACTCGGTTCACGTCCGGCGAAGCGTCGTCCTACCGGCGGCGTGGAATCACTGCGTGCGATTCCGTGGATCTTCGCCTGGACGCAGAACCGCTTGATGCTGCCAGCCTGGCTCGGTGCCGGTGCGGCGCTGCAGAAGGCGATGGACGAAGGGCATCAGGACCAGCTGGAAGCGATGTGTAGCCAATGGCCGTTCTTCGCCACCCGTCTGGGCATGCTGGAGATGGTGTTCTCGAAAGCTGACCTGTGGCTGGCGGAGTATTACGATCAGCGTCTGGTTGATAAATCACTGTGGCCGCTGGGTCTGCAGTTGCGCGATCAGCTGGCTGCGGATATCAAAGCCGTGTTGACCATCGCCAACGATGCGCATTTGATGGCTGACCAGCCATGGATCGCCGAGTCTATCGCGCTGCGTAACGTTTACACCGATCCGCTCAACGTGTTGCAGGCTGAACTGCTGCATCGTGCACGTGCGCAGGAAGAGCGTGGTGACGAGCCGGATGCGCGTGTTGAACAAGCGTTGATGGTGACGATTGCGGGTGTAGCAGCGGGTATGCGTAATACGGGCTAGTGGCGTAAAACGCTAATCACGAAGGGGCCAATGTGCCCCTTTTTTAATGGGTGTTGCGCGTCGCGGGAAGAGGCGGCAATTACGTAAAGCCGCTATCTCGTCCCTGATCGCTCGGCGTGCGCCATCCCTGGCGCCCAACGCTTTACTCCATTTGCCGCCTCTTCCCGCTGGGTAACATGGTGCCAATGAAAAGAGGGCACATTGGCCCCCTCATAATTCTATTTAATAAAATCAGTTCGTTAAGGTCGGACGCACACCCAGCGTGTGACAGATGGCGTAACTCAATTCTGCGCGGTTCAGCGTGTAGAAGTGGAAATCCTTCACCCCTTCGCGTGACAGGATTTTCACCATGTCCATGGCGATATTGGCGCCGACCATTTTGCGGGTTTCTGGATCGTCATCCAGTCCGGCAAACATCGCATTCATCCAGCCCGGCACGCGCACGTTAGTCATGGTGGCAAAGCGCTGCAGCTGTTTGAAGTTAGATACCGGCAAAATGCCCGGCACGATTTCGACATCAATGCCTGCCGCAACACAGCGATCGCGGAAGCGCAGGTAACTCTCAACATCAAAGAAGAACTGCGTGATGGCGCGGTTGGCACCGTTATCGACTTTACGCTTCAGGTTGATCAAATCCGCTTGCGCACTTTTCGCTTCAGGATGCACTTCCGGATAAGCGGCTACGGAGATATCAAAATCGCCCACTTCTTTAAGCAATTCAACCAAATCAGCGCCGTACATCTCAGGCTTGCCGCTACCCGGAGGCAAATCGCCGCGCAGAGCCACGATGTGACGGATACCGTTATCCCAGTAATCGCGCGCGATGGTGCGTAACTCATCACGCGTGGCATCAATGCAGGTCAGATGAGGAGCCGCTTCCAGGCCGGTGCGCTCTTTAATGCCTTTGATGATGCTGTGTGTACGGTCGCGTTCGCCAGAGTTCGCACCGTAGGTGACAGAGAGGAATTTCGGTTTCAGGATGCTCAGTCGATCAATCGAACTCCACAAGGTTTCTTCCATTTCACTGGTGCGAGGCGGGAAAAATTCAAAAGAGACATTAATTTGCCCGTTCAGCTCAGCCAGGCTTTGGTTCAACGCTTCGCGCTGATTGGCGTGAAAGAAACTCATCCAGATTACCTCGTCGTCACATATCGATTAACTTGCGGCCTGCGAACATCTATACGTTTAGACGTCCAGATGTACAAAATGAATCATTAGCGCGTTAGCGTCAACTTAAAATTAATGTACAGGCGTGACAAATATTCAATCAAGTTGAAAGAGTTTCATGTTCGCGAAGAGGGTGAAAAGCGCAGACGGCGGGCACCGTCTGCGTTGCAAGGCAGACTACAGCAGTTGTGCGAGACGATTGATATCCGATTGTAACGCACCGGCTGTCACATCACGGCCGGCGCCCGGCCCGCGGATCACCAGCGGATTATCACGATACCAGCGGCTTTCGATAGCAAACACGTTATCGCACGGCAGCAGTGAAGCCAGCGGGTGTTCCGGACGCACCGCTTCCACCCCCACACGGGCCTTTCCGTTGGCATCGAAACGTGCCACATAGCGCAGCACCAGGCCCATCTCCTGCGCCGCTTCAAAGCGTTGCAGCATTTGGTCATTCAACTCGTCGGCATTCTCGAAGAAGTGGTCAATCGATTCTTCTTCGCAATCCGACGGCACCAGCGATTCAACACGCACCTGATCCGGCTCGATGTCATAACCGGCTTCACGCGCCAGGATGACCAGCTTGCGCATCACATCCTGCCCCGACAGATCTACGCGCGGATCGGGTTCGGTGAGACCTTGCTGCCAGGCCTGATCCACCAGCTCACTGAACGGCACGGTGCCATCAAATTGCAGGAACAGCCAGGACAGCGTGCCGGAGAAAATACCACTGATGGCCAGAATGCTGTCGCCGCTTTCGCGCAGATCGCGCACCGTATGGTTCACCGGTAATCCTGCGCCTACCGTGGCGTTATATAGCCAGTGACGGCCGGTTTTGGCGAACGCATCACGAATCTGCCGCCAACTCTGGCTGCTGGATGCGCCTGCGACTTTGTTCGCGCTAATGACATGGAAACCGTGGCTGGCAAAATCAAGATATTGCTGTGCCAGCGGTGCGCTGGCGGTGACGTCCAGCACCACTAAATCATCGAACGGATGGGCGCGCATCCACAGGAACAGCGACTCTTCATCGCGTTCTTCGGCTTCGTCATCAAAAAAGGCGAGCGCACGGCTGGCTTCCAGACCTTCGTAGCTCAGCAAACTACGACTGCTATCCGCCACGCCTGCCAGCACATACTCAAAGCCGGTACGCGCCGATAAGCCTTCCTGCTCGCGGGCAAACAACTCCAGCCAGCGTGAGCCGATATTGCCTTTACCAAACAGCATCAGACCGATGCGCTTTTCCGCGCGGAACAATGACTGGTGCAGCCCCTGAATCAGGTGCTGCGTCGGTCCTACGCGCAGTACGGCAACAATACTGATGTGATCTTCTGACTGCCAGACAAACTCAACCGGCTGGTCTTTGATCTGTTGCCAGAAACGATGGCTATGGAGCGGGTTACGCGTCACGCCTGCGCCGACCAACGCCACCAACGCTAAGCCATCGCGCAGTTGCAGATGACCCGGCAGCGCAGCGTCCTGCAACAAATTGAATGCGCTGTTCACCACTTCGGAGGTGTAGCAGAGTTGCAGCAAACGGCGATCGGGATGGACACCCATCGCCAGCGGACGCAGTTGCGCACGCTTCAGCAGCAGATCGATCTCTTTCTGCTGCGTTTTGAAATCGTGGTTTTCTGGGATGTGGATCTCTACCAGGCACACATCGTCGTGGCTGGTGACAATACGCGCGCCGGTACCGGAAGCCAGTACGCGCTCAATGCGCGTTGAGCCCTGCTCAGGTTGATAGCTGCAACGCAACTGCAGATCGATATCGCTATTCGACACGGGCTGCAGCGTACGTGTATGCAATACCGGTGCGGCCAGACGCGCCAGTTCGCTGGCCTCATCTAAGCGCAGTAAAGGCAGCAAACAGGCGTCGGACACTTTACGCGGATCGGCGCTATAGACACCGGCCACATCGCTCCAGATGGTGACACGGTTTACGCCTGCCAGCGCACCGATCTGCGTGGCTGAGTAGTCCGAACCATTGCGACCCAGTAACACCGTTTCACCGGCATCGCTACGGCTGATAAAGCCGGTTACCACCAAACGCTTATGAGGATGCTGAGCCAGCAGCGCCTGTAGCAATGGCCAGGACTTGCCTTCATCGACCTGTGGCTGCGCAGCACGTTCGGCACGCAGAAAGTCACGCGCGTCCAGCCATGCAGACTCGATATCACGCTGACTCAGCACTGCCGCCATCAAGCGTGCCGACCAGATTTCACCGTGCCCCACCACTTCGGCATACACCGCATCGGTGATAGCGCCGTCAAGCAGTGCCGCCAGACGTTCTAAATCGCGAATAAAGGCAGCGGTCAGCGTTTCAGCAAATTCAACAGGCAACAGCGCAGCGATCAGTTCGCTGTGAAAACGGCGTAAAGCTTGTTGCACCTGATGGGCAGATAAGCGATCGCTCTGGCTCAGTTTAAGCCAGCTAATCAGCTGGTTGGTGGTGCTGCCTGCGGCAGAGACCACCATTAAATCGCCCGGCTGGCTGTAATCCGCCATGATGCTGGCGACACGTTGATAACAACGTGCATCCGCCAGGCTACTGCCACCAAATTTGTGCAACTGCTTGTTCGGCGTTCCCGCGCCTGCTGAACTTGTCATGCTTACTCCTCGGCTGCGATCCGGAATGCATTATCCAGATCGGCGATTAAATCTTCGTGATCTTCAATTCCGACAGAAATACGCAGCAGCGTTTCTGAAATACCCGCTGCCGCGCGCGCTTCCGCAGACATGCCGGCATGCGTCATAGTCGCAGTATGCGAAATCAGGCTCTCCACGCCACCCAGGGATTCCGCCAGCGTGAACAACTGCAGCGCTTTCAGGAAGCGGCGCAGACGCGCTTCATCAGCGTCAAGTTCAAAGCTGAGCATCGCACCAAAGCCACGTTGTTGACGCACCGCGTACTCATGTCCGGCATTTTCCGGCAGAGACGGATGATACAGTTTTTTCACCAGCGGTTGTTGCTTCAGGTAATCAACAATCGCCAGCGCATTACGCTGCGCTGCCGCCATACGCGGCGCCAGCGTGCGCATACCGCGCAACAGCAGGTAGCTATCAAACGCTGCGCCGGTTACACCAATATTATTCGCCCACCAGGCAAGATCCGTGGCCATCGCCGGATCTTTAGAAATCACCGCTCCGGCCACCACATCCGAGTGACCATTCAGGTATTTGGTGCAAGAGTGGATAACCAGATCGGCTCCCAGCGCCAGCGGATTTTGCAATGCCGGACTCAGGAAGGTGTTATCCACTACACTGATCGCACCCGCTGCACGCGCCGCCTGGCAAATGCCGGCGATATCTACCACGCGCAGCAGCGGATTGCTTGGGCTCTCCACCAACACGAGTTTGGGTTTCTCGGCCAGCGCGGCTGCCAGCGCGGCTTTGTCACCCTGATCGACAAATTTCACGCGATAAGCACCGCGTTTGCTCAGGCTGTCGAACAGGCGATAGCTGCCGCCGTAGCAGTCATGTGGGGCAACCAGCAGATCGCCCGGCTTCAGGAACACGGTGGTCACCAGATGAATCGCTGACATCCCGGTATTGGTTAATACCGCGCCCGCACCGCCTTCCAGTTCTGCCAGCGCGCGTTGTACCACATCACGCGTGGGGTTACCGCGACGTGAGTAGTCATGTGCACGCGGTTCATTAAAGTCGAGGAAGTTGTAGGTGCTGGAGAGGTGAATCGGTGGGACAACGCAGCCATATTGCTCGTCATCATTCAAACCGCTGCGTACTGCGATGGTTGCCTGTTTACGCGTCATGGTGCTTACTGTTCCTGAAGTGTAATAAGAAGTGGCAACAGGATAACATTCAGCGCATAGACGTCAATACATCTGGACATCTAAATGTCTTTGCGTATAGATTGAGCAAATCATCAATACCCGCTAAAATTACGCGTCATCGCCTGGTGTTCAGCGCGCTTTCCTGTGAAAAGCGATGCGTAAGCATAAAACCGGCAGTTTAAGCGGTCAGGCATCGAAAAATCGGGCATAATCAACGGATTTCCCCATATTCAACTTTTATTGATTAAGGTAACCCATGGCTGAATGGAACGGCGAATATATCAGCCCTTACGCTGAACACGGCAAGAAGAGCGAGCAGGTTAAGAAGATTACAGTTTCTATCCCGCTGAAAGTGCTGAAAATTTTAACGGATGAACGCACGCGCCGTCAGGTGAATAACCTGCGTCATGCCACAAATAGCGAATTGCTGTGCGAAGCCTTTTTGCATGCTTTCACCGGGCAGCCGCTGCCAAATGATGTCGATTTGCGCAAAGAACGTAGCGATGAGATTCCGGAAGAAGCTAAGCAGATTATGCGTGAGATGGGCATCGATCCCGACACCTGGGAATACTGAGTCCAGAAACAAAAAAACCCAGCCAAGGCTGGGTTTTTTCTTGCTGCCGAATCCGAAGATTCGATGGCAAATAATCTTATTTCTTGCTGCCTGGGATGCTGAAACGCTTGTTGAAGCGATCAACACGACCACCAGAATCAACAACACGCTGCTTACCAGTGTAGAACGGGTGGCATTTGCCGCACACGTCCAGGTTCAGGGTACCAGTCATGGTTGAACGGGTGTTGATCACGTTGCCGCAAGAGCAGGTGATGGTCACAGCTTCGTATTTCGGGTGAATACCTTGTTTCATGGGAGAACCTCATAAAAGGCCGTGTCGCTCTCCGTGCCAGGCGAACCTGCACAGCACCACACGCGGTTAATAATTAAGTGTATCTTTGACAAGTCATCTCATCAAAGGCGACATAGTATACAGAAATTGACCGCACCAGGCAAATATCAGCTGTTTATTCTCTGAGCCACTGGGAGGCAGTGAACGTCCTCATCCCACTACATCTGATGGAAAGAGCGTGCGCAGCCAATGTGTCTATGCGCTGTGGCGGTGGCGGTGGCGGTGGCGGTGGCGGTGGCGGTGGCGGTGGCGGTGGCGTGAAGTATGACGAGGGTTGCATCAGCGTGTACACTACTTCTCCTTATTACAGTACCGGATAGAGATCGACATGCCCGTTGTTCAGGTTGCCCTGCCCGTTCCGCTGCCTCGCCTGTTTGACTACCTTCTGCCCGCCGATGCGGCGCAGCCGGTGGTGGGCGCGCGCGTCAGCGTGCCGTTTGGCAATCGTAAAATGATCGGCATTGTGGTGGCTGTAAAGGAAACCAGCGACCTGCCTCTGGCTCAGCTCAAACCGCTGGAGAGCGTGCTGGACGATCAAAGCCTGTTCTCTCCAGCGCTGTGGCGCATCCTTAACTGGGCCGCCAGCTATTACCATTCGCCGCTCGGCGAGGTGCTCAACCATGCTCTACCTGTGCTGCTGCGTCAGGGCAAACCGGCGCAGGAAACGCCGTTGTGGCAGTGGGTGGTCAACGACGCCGGACGCGAAGTGGCCATGGAAAGCCTGAAGCGTGCACCCAAACAGCAGCAAGCTTTAGCGGCACTGCGCCAGCAACCTCTCTATCGCCATCAGGTCAGTGAACAGGATCTGACTGACGCCGCGCTGCAATCATTGCGTGCCAAAGGTCTGTGCGATCTGCGTGAACACGCACCGCAGATGCACGATTGGCGCACCACCTTTGCGGTGAAGGGCGATCGCCTGCGTCTCAATACCGATCAGGCGATGGCCGTCGGCGCGATGCGCAGCGAAGATGATCATTATGCAGCGTGGTTGCTGGCAGGCATTACCGGTTCGGGCAAAACCGAAGTCTATCTCAGCGTGCTAGAGAATGTGCTGGCGCGCGGCAAACAGGCGCTGGTACTGGTGCCGGAAATCGGCCTGACACCGCAAACTATTGCACGCTTCCGTGAACGCTTCGATGCGCCGATCGATGTGCTGCACTCGGCACTCAATGACAGTGAGCGTCTTGCGGTATGGCTGCGTGCGCGCAGTGGCGAAACCGCGATTATCATCGGTACGCGTTCCGCGCTGTTCACACCGCTGGCGCGTCCGGGGGTAATCATTATTGATGAAGAACACGACAGTTCGTACAAGCAGCAGGAAGGCTGGCGCTATCAGGCGCGCGATCTGGCGGTGTTTCGCGCTCACGAAGAAGATATCCCGATTGTGATGGGTTCTGCCACACCGGCGCTGGAAACGCTGCACAATGTGCGCGTCGGCAAGTATCGACAGCTCAACCTTACCAAACGCGCGGGCAACGCCAAACCGGCACTGCAACAGCTAATCGACCTTAAAGGCCAGCAGCTTAAGGGTGGGCTCGCGCCCGCATTGCTGGGCAAAATGCGCCAGCACCTGCAGGCCGATAATCAGGTATTGCTGTTCCTCAACCGCCGCGGATTCTCGCCTGCATTGATGTGCCACGACTGCGGGTGGCTGGCAGAGTGTCAACGCTGCGACAGCTATTACACGCTGCATCAGCATCATCGTCAGCTGCGCTGCCACCACTGCGACAGCCAGCGCCCGCTGCCCAATCAATGTCCGGGTTGCGGTTCCACACACCTGATGCCGGTCGGCGTCGGTACAGAGCAGCTTGAGCAGCAGCTCAGCACACTCTTTCCCGGCGTACCGGTGTCGCGCATTGATCGCGATACCACCAGCCGCAAAGGTGCACTGGAGCAGCATCTGGCGGATGTGCATCGCGGCGGTGCCCGCATTCTGGTTGGCACACAGATGCTGGCAAAAGGGCACCATTTCCCCGACGTGACGCTGGTTTCCCTGCTGGATGTCGATGGCGCCTTATTCTCCGCCGATTTCCGCGCCGCCGAACGCTTTGCTCAACTCTATACCCAAGTGGCCGGGCGCGCCGGGCGCGCCGGTAAACAGGGTGAAGTACTGCTGCAGACGCACCATCCCGAGCATCCGCTGTTGCAAACGTTGCTGCATCGTGGCTATTTCGCCTTTGCCGAGGAAACCTTGCTGGAGCGCCAATCGGTGCAGCTGCCGCCGTGGACCAGCCACGCGCTGTTCCGCGCGGAAGACATGGACAATGCGCAGGCCGCTGAATTCCTCACGCAGCTGCGCAATTTACTCGAAGCCAGCCCGCTGAAAGATGAGGCTATGTGGCTGATGGGTCCGGTTCCGGCATTGGCACCAAAGCGCAGTGGGCGCTGGCGCTGGCAACTGTTGCTACAGCATCCTTCGCGTAAACGCCTGCAACAGCTGCTAAGCAGTTCGCTACCGCTGATCTCCACCCTGCCCGCCGCGCGCAAAACCAAATGGACACTGGATATCGACCCCACCGAGAGTTAGGCCGCATCACATCTGCGAGCCAGATCGAAAAAAGTCGCACAAGTCACAATTTTTATGCAAATTAAGTAACAACCTCACCCGACGTTGGGTTATCAATAGTGCCCATCCCGGCTGAAGTCCGGCAATGTCTGAAAATCAATGCGCTGTACCGCGTCAGGAGTTATACGTTGGACCAGAAGCAACCTTCATCTGCTGCCACCATGAAAGATGTGGCCGAGAAAGCCGGCGTCTCTACCGCCACGGTTTCTCGCGCGCTGATGAACCCGGAAAAAGTCTCGGCTGCCACCCGGCAGAAAGTAGAACAAGCGGTGATTGATGTCGGCTATGCGCCACACGGGCTGGCGCGCAATGCCAAACGCGGCGAAACGCAAACCATATTGGTAATAGTGCCGGACATCTGCGATCCGTTCTTTAGTGAAATCATCCGTGGCGTCGAAGTCACCGCGGCGCAGGAAGGCTATCTGGTGTTGATTGGCGACTGCGCACATCAGGATCAGCAGGAAAAAACCTTCCTCAACCTGATGTTGACGCGCCAAATCGACGGCATGGTGCTGCTGGGTTCACAACTGCCGTTCGATGCAGGAATTGAAGATCAGCGTAACCTGCCGCCGATGGTGATGGGCAACGAATTCGCCCCGGAAATGGCTCTGCCTACCGTGCATATTGATAACCTGACGGCGGCATTTGAAGCTGTCAATCATCTGCTGCAACTCGGTCATCGCCAGATTGCCTGCATTACCGGGCCGGAACATATCCCGCTCAGCCAGTATCGTTTACAAGGCTACATTCAGGCTCTGCGCCGCAGCAGTATCGCCATTGATCCCACGATGATTGTGCACGGTGATTTCACCTTCGAAGCTGGTGCCAGTGCGCTGAAACAGTTGATGAGCTTACCGCAGCCGCCGAAAGCCATTTTCTGCCACAGCGACTTGATGGCATTAGGTGCAATGAATCAGGCACGAAAGCTGGGCATGCGCATTCCGCAGGATCTTTCCGTGGTGGGATTTGACGATATCGAACTGGCGCAGTATTACGATCCCCCACTCACCACCGTGGCACAGCCGCGATTTGCCATTGGTCGTGAGGCGATGCTGCTGTTGCTGGATGAACTGCAGGGCAAACGCGTCAACAACGGCTCACGTTTACTCGACGCGGAATTACGCGTGCGCGGAAGCACCGCACCCGCCACAAAAACGGGAAAAATGGTCTAGGCTTCACTCCATTTTCAGCGGATTCTGAAGGCAGACTCTGCTGGTCAAAGTTCCAGCCCTTGAGTAACATGACGCATTCGTTGCCGGGCAATTAACAGAACTTTTACACCCGTCTTAATTTAGGGTTTCGCCCATTGGCATTTTTTTGAAGGGTATCAGAACGAAAGTGGCACAGAGAGATTATGTAGGCCGCGGGCGTTCAACAGGGACGCGTCGCAAAAAACCCGCTGCAGGCCGCAGTAAGAAAAGCAAAGGCGGCTCCGGCACGTCAAAGTTGATGATCGTACTGGCCGTGGCCGTGCTGGTCACCTTTGCCGGTGGTTTATGGTTCATCTCTCATCATAAAAAAGAAGAGACTGAGGTCATTCCGAATCATAAAGCCAACGGCAACGGCCTTCCGCCTAAGCCGGAAGAGCGCTGGAAATACATCAAAGAGCTGGAAAATCGCCAAATCACCGTGCCGACGCCGACTGAACCGTCTGCTGGTGGTGGTGTGCAATCACAAACACAGCTGACGGATGAGCAGCGCCAATTGCTGGAACAGATGCAGGCTGATATGCGCCAGCAACCGACGCAGCTCAACGAAGTGCCGTGGAACGAACAAACTCCGGCACAGCGTCAGCAAACTCTGCAACGCCAGCAGCAGGTTCAGCAACAACAGCAACAGATGCAGCGCCAGCAGCAACAGTTACAGCAGCAACAGTTACAGCAGCAACAACGTCAACAACAGTTGCAGCAACAGCAGGCGACGCGTCAACAACAACAGCCAGCGCCGATAACGCGTGAACCAGTGCAACAGCCGAAACCCCAGGAAACGGCAAAAGCGAAACCGGAAGAGAAAGCCGCTTCGCAGCGCTGGATGGTGCAGTGTGGATCGTTCAAAGGCACTGACCAGGCAGAGTCTGTGCGCGCAGGTCTGGCTTTTGAAGGTTTCGAGAGTCGTATCACCACCAGCGGGGGCTGGAATCGTGTGGTAATCGGGCCGTTTAAAGATCGCAGCAGCGCTGACAGCACGGTCAAACGCTTACACAGCTCCGGACACGGAAGCTGCATTCCTCTCGCTTTACCTTAAGTCATTCGCCTCGCGGCAAGTGCGTGAATCCCCTGAGCTTGCATCAGTAAGTTACAGGGGTGAACGCACCTCGCCAACGTACCGGCCATTTCAAGTAAGACAAATCTCGGGGTTGAAACCCTTCAAACCTACCCCATATCTGGTTGCATGATACTCCGCGCTCTGTGCGCGAAGTTCCTTATCCACTGCAACAAGGGGTCTGCCCGTGACAACAATAGTAAGTGTACGACGCAACGGCCGAGTCGTGATTGGCGGTGATGGCCAGGCTACGCTCGGCAATACCGTGATGAAAGGCAACGTGAAGAAAGTGCGTCGTCTCTACAATGATAAAGTGATCGCTGGTTTTGCTGGCGGCACCGCAGATGCCTTCACCCTGTTTGAACTGTTCGAGCGCAAGCTGGAAATGCATCAAGGCCACCTGGTGAAAGCCGCGGTCGAGTTGGCAAAAGACTGGCGTACCGATCGCATGCTGCGCCGTCTTGAAGCGCTGCTGGCGGTAGCTGATGAGAACTCCTCACTGATCATCAGCGGTAACGGAGACGTGATCCAGCCAGAAAATGATCTGATTGCCATCGGTTCTGGCGGTCCTTACGCCCAGGCAGCGGCACGCGCCCTGCTGGAGAACACCGACATTGGTGCGCATGATATCGTTGAGAAGGCGCTGAACATCGCTGGCGATATCTGCATTTACACCAACCACAACATCAACTTTGAAGAATTACCGTCTAAGGCTAAGGACTAAACATCATGTCTGAGATGACTCCCCGCGAGATTGTCAGCGAGCTTAACCGCTTTATTATCGGCCAGGACGGCGCAAAGAAGGCCGTGGCGATTGCGCTGCGTAACCGCTGGCGCCGTATGCAGCTTGATGAAGAGCTGCGTCATGAAGTGAC
>NZ_DAMDQC010000100.1:0-15575 GCF_032082325.1 Pantoea sp. CTOTU50773
AAAAAGGCGCGGTCACCCCGCCGATCTACCAATCGTCACTGTTCACCTTCAGCGATTACGATAGCATGATTGCCCGCTTCCGTGGCGAAAGCGATCAACCGCTCTATTCGCGCGTCGATAATCCCACGGTCCGAGCGCTGCAGGAGAAAGTTGCCGCACTGGAAGGGGGCGAGGCTTGCCTGGCGTTCGGCAGCGGCATGGCCGCCATCAGCAATGCCATTCTCAGCGTGCTGCAACCCGGCGCAAAAGTGGTGTGTGTTAATCACGTCTATCCCGATACGTATCGCTTCCTGCGTGGCTTCTGCCAGCGTTTTGGTATCACCACCGAGTTCGTCGATGGTGATGATGAAGAGGCAATTCGTGCCGCGCTGCCGGGTGCCAGCCTGCTCTACCTGGAAAGTCCGGTGAGTTGGGTGATGAGCGAGTTGGACCTGAATAAACTGGCCACGCTGGCGCGTGATACTGGTGCGGTCACCATTATCGATAACAGCTGGGCATCGCCGATTTTCCAGCAGCCGTTACTGTGTGGGATCGACATCGTGGTGCACTCGGCATCGAAATACATCAGCGGGCACAGTGATGTGGTGGCCGGCCTGGTCATTGCCAGTCAACAGCACATCGGCAATATCTCACGCCACATCAGCCCCTTCCTCGGCGGCAAGCTATCGGCGCATGAAGCCTCATTGCTGATCCGTGGTCTGCGCACGCTCCCCCTGCGCATGAAGCAGCATCACCAAAGCGGCATGGAGCTGGCACAAAAGCTGAGTGCCCATCCACAGGTTACGGCGGTATGTCATCCCGGTTTGGCCCCTAAATCCTGGTCATCGCTGCGCGGCTACAGTGGCCTGTTTGCGTTTGAAGTGACCGAACAAATCGATATCCCCGCCTTCTGCAACGCCTTGCACTATTTCCATATGGGGGTGAGTTGGGGTGGATTCGAAAGTCTGGTGATGCCCGCCATCTCAGTCATCAATCAAGCCAGCGAATTTAACTCAGCCGTTGATTTCGGCGTCTCGCCACGTTTGATCCGCATCTCGATTGGTCTGGAAGAGACCGAAGACCTCTGGAACGACCTGCAACAGGCGCTGGCTACCGCAACCCGCGCATAATCACTCACTCCCAGGAGAAGCTGCAATGACGACTCGTTTTGCGATTAACGCACTGGTTTTAGCCATTGGATTGGGTTCAGCACTCAGCAGTATGGCGGCAAAATTAACCGTGGTGGAAGTGATTACCAGCCCGCCCCGCACTGAACTGCTGCAGAAGATGCTGACCGAATACAAAACCCAGCATCCCGGCACGGAAATTGAGTTGATCTCACTGCCGTGGGGTCAGGCGTTTGAGAAATTAGGCACCATGCTGCAAAGCGGACAAGTGCCCGATGTGGTGGAAATGCCCGATACCTGGCAAGGGCTGTATGCCAGCAACAACATGCTGGAGGATCTGGAACCGCGCCTGAAAAGTTGGGATGGCACCGCCCAGTTAACCGATAAAACGCTGGCGATGGCGCGTGCCGCCAATGGCAAAGCCACCATGATCCCTTACGGCTTCTACCTGCGCGCCCTGTTCTGGAATAAGAAACTCTTCCAGCAGGCCGGATTGAGCGAGCCGCCAAAAACCATGGATGAGTTTGCCAGCGATGCTAAACGCATCAGCCAGTTGGGTAACGGCATCAGCGGCTACTGTATGCGCGGCGGCGTCGGCGGCACCAACGCCTGGATGATGTTTATGGCGGCAATGAACGGCTCACCGGATTTCTTCGATAAATCCGGCAACAGTACTCTGACTCAGCCAGGGGCGATTAAAGGGGCGCAGTTGCTGGTCGACATGTACAAACAAGGCGGCGCGCCAAAAGACAGTGTGAACTGGGGCTTTAACGAAATCGTCTCCGGTTTCTATTCCGGCAAGTGCGCCATGCTCGATCAAGACCCCGATGCGCTGATTGCGATTAAAAACAGCATGGCCGCCGATGATTTTGCCGTTGCACCGATGCCTGTCGGACCGTCGGGTAAAGCTTTCCCTACCATTGGTTATACCGGCTGGGCGATGTTTAAACAGGGCAAACAAAAAGATCTCGCCTGGCCACTCATCACCTTCCTGAGTAATAAGACCAACAACCTCGCATGGGCAAAATTTGTTGGCACCCTGCCGATTTATAAAGGTGCAGAGCAGGATCCTTTCTATCAAACACCGCAGTTTGCCGGCTGGTTTAAAGAGTTAAACGATCCGAACTATGTGCCCTTGACCATGCCGACACACCTGAAAGGCTGGGGCTACTTCAACTCGGTGATAGTGAAAGAGAGTAGCCAGGAAACCCTGCTGGGCGAAAACGACACCGAAGACATGGTGAAAGACTGGGCTAAATATCTGACCAAAGAGCAGAAAAGCTGGCTCGCCACGCAGTAATCACCGATCGCGCGGAGAACAATGATGATGCTAGAAACTTCACTTGATGCCCGCTCGCCGCGCCCGCGCTACACGCGCTGGCTGCGGCTGGCTGAGCCGTGGTTTTATCTTTCACCAGGACTGTTGCTGATCGCCTTATTTATTTTTGTGCCGATGGCGATCGGCATTTCCTACGCGTTTCAGAGCATGAATCTGCTCAATCCGATGGATAGCGGGTGGGTGGGTTGGGATAACTTTGCCGAGATGTTTGACGACCGGCGCTTTTTTAAAGCGCTCGGTCACACGCTGAACTGGACGCTCAGTTCACTGCTGTTGCAGTTTTTCTTCGGTCTGGCGTTAGCGTTGCTGCTCAACCGCGAGTTTCGGTTTCGTCGCTGGGTGCAGGCGCTGGTGTTTCTGCCCTGGGCAGTGCCCGCCTTTCTCTCCGGCCTGACCTGGTCCTGGCTGCTTAACCCGGTGGTCGGCCCGTTGCCACAGTGGCTGAGCGACCTCGGATTACTGAGCGAGCCATACAATATCTTGTCCGATCCTCAGTTGGCCATGTGGGGACCGATCATTGCTAACGTCTGGTTTGGTATTCCGTTTTTTGCCATTACCCTGCTGGCCGCCTTGCAATCGATCCCCAAAGACTTGTACGAGGCGGCATCGATTGACGGCGCCAGCGGCTGGCAACAATTCTGTCGCGTGACGCTGCCCTTCCTCGCGCCGATGATCGCCATTACCGTGATGCTGCGCACCATCTGGATCGCCAACTTTGCCGATCTGATCGTGGTGATGACCGACGGTGGCCCTGCTGGATCCACCTCGATTCTCTCCAGCTACATCTTTACCACCGCTTATCGCAAACTCGATTTTGGCTATGCCTCGGCAATGGCGGTGTTTCTGTTACTGCTGATGACCTGCTACGCGCTGGTTCTGCTGCGCATTCGTCATCAACTGTTGAAATAAGGAGGCGAAATGAAACTGCTCCCGATGATTGGCCATCGCCTGAGTGTTGGCGTCTATCTGCTGTTTGCCCTGTTTCCGCTCTACTGGATCATTAAGATTTCGGTCACGCCGGATCAATTGCTGTTCAGTCAGGGCGTCACACTGTTGCCGGGCGGCTTCACCTTAGGCCACTTCCAAAAAGTGCTCACCGACAGTGATTTCCCCACCTTCTTCAGTAATAGCCTGATTGTCTCGTTCAGCACCGCATTCCTGACCACGCTGATTGCAGCTGGTGCCGGTTATGCGTTTTCGCGTTTCCATTTTCGCGGCAAGATGGTGATGGCGGCGCTGCTGTTGTTCACGCAGATGTTCCCGCTGGTGATGATCATAGCCCCGATTTATCGCGTCATGGCTCCGCTCGGCCTGACCAACAGTCTGCTGGGCCTGATCTTGATTTACACCGCCTTTAACGTCCCGTTTGCCACCTTTTTGATGCAGTCATTCTTTGATGCCATCCCCAAAGATCTGGAAGAGTCTGCGATGCTGGAGGGCTGCACACGTTTTCAGGCGCTGTATCGGGTACTGGTTCCGCTGACGTTACCGGGAATGGCGGCAACGCTCGGCTTCGTGTTTACCGCTGCATGGAGCGAACTGTTGTTCTAGCTAATGCTGATAAACACAAACGAAGTGATGACTTTCCCGGTGGGCTTACTCAGCTTCGTCTCCAAATTTGCCGTTTCATGGGGTGAAATGATGGCAGCCGCCGTAATGGCGCTGATTCCTGCCTGTCTGTTCTTCGCCTTTATTCAACGTTATCTGGTTCAGGGTCTGACCGCTGGCGCGGTTAAGGGGTAAACATGGCAGAAATTACACTGGCGCAGATCGACAAACGCTACGGCAATGTTGAAGTCCTGCGCGATATCAACCTCACGATTAACGATGGTGAATTCGTGGTGTTGGTCGGGCCGTCCGGCTGTGGCAAATCCACCTTACTGCGCACCATTGCGGGTCTGGAACTGGCGAGTAGCGGCGATCTCCGCATCGGAAAACGACTGATGAATGATGTCGCCCCGAAAGATCGTGATATCTCAATGGTGTTTCAGAGTTATGCGCTCTACCCGCACCTGACGGTGGCACGCAACATGGGCTTTAGCCTCGAAATCCAGAAACGTCCGCGTGCGGAGATTGAGGAGAAAGTGAAGCGAGCGGCGGATATCCTTAATCTTTCACATCTGCTGGATCGTCGTCCCAAAGAACTGTCCGGCGGCCAGCGCCAGCGTGTGGCGATGGGACGCGCGATCGTGCGCCAGCCGCAGGTCTTTCTGTTGGATGAACCGCTCTCCAACCTGGATGCACAACTGCGCGGCAAGAGTCGCGTCGAGATTAAACGCCTGCATCAGCAGATGAACAACACTATCGTGTATGTCACGCATGATCAGGTTGAGGCGATGACGCTGGCCGACCGGATTGTGGTGCTGAACCACGGAGTTATCCAACAAGTCGGCACACCACTGGAACTGTATGACACGCCAGCCAACAAGTTTGTCGCCAGCTTTATCGGTTCACCGTCCATGAACTTTATCAATGGCGTCGTCACAACAAACGGCGTGCGCATCGGCGACAGCGCGCTATTGCCCGCTAACCCGGCATGGGCCAATCAGCCTGAAGGTCGTGAAGTCATTTATGGCATCAGACCTGAAAACATAGCGCTGGCTTCAGCGGGCGCTGCACACGCGCTGCCGCTGGAAGTTTCCCTTGTGGAACCCACAGGGTTATCCGAGCTGATTCACGGCAACTTATACGGGCATGAGGTGATGCTCTTCACCACCCAGCGATCTGGTGCCACAGCGGGCGATATCATTCCCGTGGAGGTGGATTATGCGCGCGCGATGCTGTTTGATGCCGCGTCACAAAAGCGTTTGTAACCGCCTCTGTGTTGCTTTGACTGCAACGCGGCGTTGCCGGGATACGTAAACCCGGCACTGCGCACGAGTGGTAGCCTTGAGGCGAAAACATTCGCGATTGAAACAGGGTAAAGGAGCGTTATGAGCATTATCAATCCCGCCGGTTTAAAGGCGCGCAGCTATTACAATCACGTCAAAATTCGTCCCGGCACGCCGGTATTCCCGACCGGGCAAGTCGCGCGGGATGAAGAAGGAAACGTGGTCGGCATTGGAGATATGCAGCAGCAGGTCGAGCAAGTATATGCCAATATCGATCGCCTCCTGGAGGGGTTAGGGGCACAGCGTGACTGGATTGTGCGTACCACCACTTATGTCACCGACCTGGCGCTGGTGCCGCATATTCATCCGGTACGCCAGCGCTTCTTTGAAGGACTTGAGTTACCTGCCAGCACGCTGTTTCAGATCTCTGCGCTCGCCGAACCGGAATTGCTGTTGGAAATTGATGTGGTAATTATGTTGCCCTGAACATAACGGGAGGCACTTGCCCTCCCGTTCTTTAAGTTACAGCGCTGAGAGTTGATGGAACCCCCGGTCGTGATACAACAGCGGTTGCCCATCGCTGTTGGGGTGCGCCACGTGGGTCACCGCGCCAAGAAATATCGCGTGCGTATGCCAGTCAACGGTATTAACTAATTTGCAGCTAAAGGCCACCAGCGCATCCGCCGCCACTGGCGAACCTTCAGCGCCGCAGGCGGTGGCGCAACGATATCATTGATTACCTGCTGTCACTGCTGAAGCCAGAGTGGAATCCGCCAGATCCCCTGCTGACCATGGGCGTGAACTTCACGCTGCGCCGCGGGATGCATAATGCGGGGTTAGAGGCGTAATACATCAATTATACAGGCGACCTCTGCGCCGCCTGTTTGAATGAATTAATCCCAGCCGGCACATTGCTATCATTTAAAACGATGATCCTGTCTGCCGTCGCAACGGTGCTTTTTCGGGGCGAAATAATGACGCGAGTGATGGCGTCAAGTATAAAAACTCCACTAACTCTCTGGCTTCGCAGGAATGGCATATAAAACAGACTATCCGGGGCTGCGGGCATTTAGTGATGATGCCTGCCATAAAAGATGGTAGTTCCCTTTCCAAAGTCAGTTTCTGATAATAAATCAGCAAGATGTTTAAAAAGGGGCGAGTTAAAGGTGCAGCGGATTACACCCATGTTGTTAACAGTGGCCTGGTTGATGCCGCTATTAAGGACCTTTCAGCGATAGCAATAATAGATAAATGTGAACTGAATCGATTAATCTAACACATTAAAATCAACTCTCAATTATTTGACGAGCAGAAGCCTCCCCAATGCAAATTCATGATGTTCTTACCCTTACCATCGCCTCGGTCTGCGCACTTTTTATGACCAATGGCATTGCGGCTTTTCGCACCATCCTTAACTCCACTGATGACGAACAACGCGAAAAAATCCAAGTAGGTCAATTTGAGATGACCATGCGCCGCTATATGACAGGTGAAGGTGTGGGATATATTCTCACATCTGCTTTAAGCATCATGGGATGGGTAATGTACATTGCGGGTTAAACAGCGTTTTTAATCAGTACCCTAAAGCAGCTGAGGACTTGAATTTCTAGACCGAACATGCCGGTCATGTCTCATGCCTGTGGAGATACAGGACAGTGGTTCTACCATGAAAGCGGTATCAGCACCCTAAGACGACTTTACTTTAATGCAGCATCGCTCCACAAACGACCTGTCCTTCCTGATTATCAGGATAAAGAGCCGCGCGTAGGACGAAATCGTTACCATGCCGTTTAGCGCATTGGCGCAATCCTGCAAAACCTATGACGAATACGGCGAGCGCATTGCCAGCGCGAACAGTGGCAACATTGAGCTCGTGGCAATTGTCTTGATTGGCCCTTAAGAAAAAATCACCAGCCTTACAGGTAATTTTAAGCTTTATCGCTAAATATCCTGACCTGCGGCAAACCATGCGGGCGGTTGCCCCACATAACGGGTGAAGGCCACACTAAACGCGCTGGCGGAACGATAGCCGACGCGTTCTGCGACATCCGCTACCGCCATATTTTTGCCGCGCAGTAAATTTTTGGCCAAAGCCATGCGCCAGGTGAGCAGATAAACCATCGGCGCTACGCCCACTGCTGCGCGGAAACGCACAAAGAATGCCGAACGGGATAGCGCGGAAACTTTGGCTAATTGCGCCACAGTCCAGGGATGCGCCGGGTTGGCGTGCATGTCGCGGATGGCCGCCGCCAGACGTTCGTCGGCTAAACCACTCATCACGCCAGGGTAAGCATGACAGATTGGCATCGAACGCAGCGCCTCAATCAGCAGCAGTTCCAGCAGGCGTTCCAGTACCACATGGCGAGCAGGACGCTGCGCACGACACTCATCCATCACCAGTTGTACCAGTGTGGTCAGCCGTGACTCCCCGCGAATATGAATAAATTGGGGTAACAGCGAGACGATCAATCCCGCGTCAGGCGCACCAAACTGGCAATAGCCAATCAGCGTTTGCACTTCGGCAGGCTTCTGCTGATCGCCAATCCAGAATTCACCGGGGCTAAGCATTTCGGGTAGTGTTTCAGGCGCATCGTCATCGGGTGGCTCGGCACTGCTCATGCAGAACTCCCACGCCGCTGGGATTAGGACAAAATCGCCCTGCTCAAGTGAGAGGGGTTCATGCCCTTTCATCTTCAATTGACTGCGCCCAGCCAGTACCAGGCAGTAAAACGGCTGTCCGGTTTCACTGCGATTGACGCGCCAGCGACCATTGGCGCGTGCTCGTTTGGAAAAGGCCGCCTGAGGTTGCAGCAGCGACACTATCTCAGCAAGGGGATCGATCATTATGGACTCCTGCGAATGAAATATGGACTTTGCATTGTAGTGAGTCCATCTCGCTGACTCTATAGTGAGCATCTACCCAATGCAATGCAGGAGTGAAAGATGAAAACGATCCTTATCACCGGCTGTTCTTCCGGCTTTGGTCACGCCACCGCGCTCTATTTTCTGGAACGCGGCTGGAAGGTGATTGCCACTATGCGTCATCCTCGCCCGGAATTGTTCCCGGCTTCGGAAAATTTGCGCCTGTTGCCGTTGGACGTCAGCAACGCCGAAAGCATCAGTCAGGCAATCGCTGACGCAGGCGAGATCGACGTGCTGGTGAACAACGCCGGAATAGGCGTGCTGACCTCCCTGGAAGGCATGCCGATGTCCACGGTACGCGAAGTGTTTGAGACTAACACGCTGGGCACCATCGCCATGACGCAGGCGGTGCTGCCTCAGTTCCGCGCCAAACGCGGCGGTACCGTGATCAATGTGACCTCAACCGTGACGCTGAAATCCCTGCCGCTGCTGGCGGTGTATACCGGCAGCAAAGCCGCAGTCAATGCGTTCACTGAATCACTGGCGCTGGAGTTGCAGCCGTTTAATGTTAATGTGCGGCTGGTGTTGCCGGGCCTGGCGCCCACCACCGATTTCGGCAAGAACGCCATGCCGCGCATGGAGCAAACCTTCCTCGACGCCTACCAACCGATGCTGGATGGGATTATGGCGGGCATGCACCAACCGCAGCCCACCACCAAAGCCGAAGATGTCGCCGCCGCGATATGGCAAGCGGCAACCGATCCCAACGCACCGATGCGCATTCCTGCCGGGGAAGATGCGGTGGCTTTGGCCAACCAGACAACCTAATCATAAGAACCAGGCAAATAGCCTGGTTCCTTTCGAGGTTAACGGTTATGTTGTTTGACTCCTCTGTTAGCCTTGAAGAATGATGGATGCAGATACACTGTCTGGCCCAGATGTCACATTTCCATGATGAAATTGCTGACATGCTACACCGCGAATGGTCCGAGCTACCTAACTGGCATGACCGCGATGTGATCCGCCAGCGGCTGCAATCACGCAATGCCGCTGATGCCCAAACGATGACGCTGTTTGCCACCACGCACGAGGGCGAATTGATGGCCACCGCCAGCATCATCCATTACGAATTGAGTGACATCCCCGAGCGTGAATTTTGGCTGGGTGAAGTGATCACCGCTCGCGAACATCGCGGCAAAGGGTTGGCCAGTGCATTAGTGACCCGCCTGATTGCCGAAGCGCGAGCAAAATCGATCCCTGCACTTTGGCTGTATACACCTGACCAACAGGCCTTGTATCGCCGCTTTGGCTGGCAGGACGTGGAACAGCGAAATATCGCCGATGAGGACGTCACGGTGATGGTGTTAAAACTGGATTAAGGAGCAATCGATGTTAATACGCAAAAATTACCCGGAACTGGGCGAAGTGAAAGCGCCATATGTGCACGCGGTGAAGCATGGCGACACCTTATATGTTTCAGGTTTAACAGCCTTTGCCACACCCGCGCAGCAAGGCGATATTGCCTCACAGGCTGAGGCTATCTTTCAGCAGCTGCACCTGATTGCGGCTTCCGAAAATACCTCGCTGAGCCATCTGATTAAAGTGACCATTTTCATCACCTCCTTTGCCCAGATTAATGATCTGCGGGCCGTACTCTTCAGGCACTATGGCAATCATCTACCCGCCAGTTCGCTGGTGCAAATTAGTCAGCTGTTCTCACCGGATCTGAAAGTCGAGATTGAGGCGATTATCGCGCTGTAACCTGTGCAAGCTGTTGCAACGCGGCTAAGCCATCGCGAGCAATCCATGTGCGCAGCGGCGCGAACAGCGGCAGCGGCAAGGCTTCAGGTGCAAACCACTGCCAGCCTTCGCACTTTTCCGGCTTCATCAACTGCGGTTCCCCCTGCGGGTAATGTGCCACCAGCAGTAAGGTGATGTAGTGCTTGTTGGCCTCGGGGAACACATCACTGG
This sequence comes from Pantoea sp. CTOTU50773, assembly GCF_032082325.1. NCBI lineage: Bacteria > Pseudomonadati > Pseudomonadota > Gammaproteobacteria > Enterobacterales > Erwiniaceae > Pantoea > Pantoea sp. CTOTU50773. The sequence continues at coordinate 10,110 of NZ_DAMDQC010000100.1, forward strand.
TGAATGCGCCGTTTTGCAATTCGGTCAGGGTTAATCCGGTTTCTTCAAGCACTTCACGTCGTGCGCACTCATCCGGAGATTCACCAAATTCCAGATGTCCGCCGGGTGCTGACCAATCCCCTGCACCGTGGCTGCCCTTGCGGCGGCCCAGTAACAGTTTTCCTTCACGGAAAATCAATACCCCTACACCCACTTGTGGTGACATAAAAGCTCCTGATTGTGTTAATCGCTCGCAATGGTATGCGCTGCCTTGTACCTTCTGCAAGCAGACAAGCCCGGTTATCGCTGGGGTTTAAAACGCAATGCCATCGCCATCAAAACCACCATCCCGACGCTCATAATGGCCCATGCGCTATCCAGTGAGTCGGCACGATCGCGGACAATACCGGCCATCAAGGGCATCAGCGCGGCCAGTAAATAGCCGCCGCCTTGCACAAAGGATAACAATCCCGCCGCCTCTTCCGGAGAATGCGCATGGTCAAGCGTCACGATCAGTGATAGCAGAAACAGCGCACCAATCCCCAATCCGAGTAGCACCGTGGGCAACCAGGCCAGCGCGCCGCCCAGCCATATCAGGCTGATTAATCCCAGCAGCAAGAAGGTCAGCACCAGCAACAGCGGAAAACGGCGGTCACGGAAGCGATGAATCAAGCCCGACACGATAAAGCCCGCCACCACTTCCGTTAGCGTCAGTGCACCGAGCACATAGCCGCTGTGCTGCGGCGTCCAACCATGCTGCATATAAAACGGCGGCAACCAGGCCAGCACCAGCGTGTAAGCCCCTGTACCAATTCCGAAGAACACCATAAGCAACCCACTACGGCGTGTTCGTACGGGTTTAACGCGCTGAGTATTCGCAGCAGAAACGCTGTGGCGAAACGTGATTAACCACAGTAGTACCGCAACAATCGCGGGCACAACGGGTATGGCAAGCGCCATGCCCAACACCTGCGCATCCGCCAACGGGGCGGCCGTTGCGGCTGCCAGCGCTGCGCCCGCCATAATTCCGGTAGTAAACAGTGCCATTAGCGTGCCGGCCTGTGCAGCAAAGTGCCGTTTAATCAGCGCCGGCATCAATGCCTGAATTAAGCCTATGCCAATGCCCGCCACCAGCGCACTGGCAATCAGCATCTCAGCTGTTGGGACAGCACCGCGTACAAGGCAAGCTAACGCCAAAAGAATCAAACCGGCGGCGATGCCGCGAACCTCACCAACGCAACGCAGCAACCACGGCCCCGCCAGGGCAGACAACCCCATCATCACCACCGGCAAGGTGGTGAGTAAACTAAGTTGCGTGGCGTTGAGGTGGGATTGCGTTGCAGTATCGGAAACAGCGGTCCGATAGCGGCCATGATCGGGCGTAAATTCATTGCGATGATGAAAACCAGTAAAGCAAACATGCCTAAAGCAGGTAAGGTACGAGTCACTTTGCATCTCCATGTGCGTCGAAAGTATCTTAACGTTAAGATACTTTGCGGCATTTCGATAGAGGGATGCGCACTAAGCAACACATTCGAGGGGAAATATGACCGACCACGTTGATTTTGTTATCGAGCAGTGGGCCAACGCCATGCCTGAGTTGGATGCCTCGTCAATGGCGATATTTGGCCGCATGTTGCGCATCATGAAGCACCTCGCCACCCGGCGCGCGGAGGCACTGGCTCCTTTCCATTTTCGCGATGGGGAGTTTGATGTGCTCGCTACGTTGCGTCGTGCGGGCCCTCCCTATTGCCTTTCACCCACGCAGTTGTACAAATCGCTGCTGATTACTTCTGGCGCCATGACCAATCGGCTCAATCGTCTTGAGGAAGTGGGATCCATCCAGCGCGTGGCCGACCCTGAAGATAAACGCAGCATGCTGGTTGCCTTAACCGATGCCGGACGTGAAAAGATTGAGCAAGCCCTGCTGGTTCATACTGAGACACAGCGTGATCAACTGGCAACGCTGAGTGCTGATCAGCAACAGCAACTGCAGTCTTTACTCAGCCAACTGATGCAGACATCGGAAGCCCAGCGGTAAGCATTTCGTCGGGGGATGTGTCAAAATATGAATTAATTCAGTACGCTTTCCGCTATGTTAGCGCTTCTGCTACGCCTTTTGATGGAATAAATGATGAGCACCAAATACGCCCCTTCGCAGATTTTTCTCCACTGGCTGACTTTCTTGTTGGTCGTCACGGCCTATTGCACCATGGAATTTCGCGGATTAGCGACGCGCGGATCCTGGCAGGGCTTTGCCATGATCATTGGTCATTTCAGCGCAGGGAGTTGTGTACTGGTGCTGATGCTGTCACGCGTCATTCTGCGCTTTCGTCATCGCAGCCCGGCGATAGTCCCTAAACCGCCACACTGGCAAACCGGCCTGGCGCACCTGATGCATCTGGCGATCTACCTGTTCTTTATTGTGTTGCCGATTCTCGGCATTTTGTCGCGCTTCTATATGGGCCGCACCTGGTGGATTTTTGGTATTCCGATGCCGGTGAGCGGCGATCCCGATCCTGATTTTGCTGACAGCATTGCAGACTGGCATGAAACACTCGCCCCTTACGGCTACTGGCTGATTGGTATTCATGCCGTTGCGGCACTGGCGCATCATTATTTATTCAAAGACAACACCTTACTGCGCATGATGCCGTCTCGTCGTTCACGCTAATCCTGCTTTCTGCGCCCGGTAATCGCGCTGGCCGGGCGCCCAAAATAGCGTTGAAACGCGACGCTAAAATTGCGCGGATGTTGATATCCCACCTGCCATGCCGCCTGAGCCACCTGAAATCCCTCCTCCAGCAAGCGATACGCGTGCTCCATGCGCATCTGCAACAACATCGCGCCAGGCGTGCAGTGAAAATGCTGCTGGAACCCTGTTTTCAACTGGTAGTCACTTAACCCTGCCGCCAGCGCCAGCGCACTCAGCGAGAAAGCATCAGCCAGATGATTGCGCATCCAGTCGCGTGCCTGTTCCAGCCGTTCAACCATTTGAGGATGTAGCTTGTGCTGAGTAGTAGTGGGTTGAAGCTGATGACGATGCAACGCCAACAGGCTGAGCGCCTGAATTTCCAGTAACAACGGATCCTCATGCACCTGGCTGAGTTGCGCCGCGGTGGCGTGGCCGAAACGGCTAAAAAGGTGGCGCTTAAGCTGAGGCTGCAACAATCCTTCTGCAGCCTGTTCGCCAAAATAGTGGCGCACATTCGCCGCACTGAGAATCAGGCGCACCTGTTGCACCCGCTCACCCGCGCGATACAAACGCTCGCCCTGGCTGGCCTGAAAACTGGTCACGGTGAGATGCCCGGCGCTGAAAGCGATCTCACGTCCGTTGCTTTCCCGAAAGCGCGATTCTCCCTGCACACCAAAAGTCAGCACCAGCTGTGGCTGCTCGTTAGACGGTTTTGAAGACTCGCAGAGTGCCTGCACGGGCCAGTAATCCGATTGCACCATGCGCATCTCTCGCGACAGTTGATGCTGGCGCACACGCATTTCACCAGGCTTTTGCATCCTTTCTCCTTTCGCAGAGTTAAATCACCGTCTCGCAGACAAATGAGAATAAATTGCATTTACGCCAAAGGCTAGTCTGATGTTCACGTTACCTGTTCAGGAGATTGCTATGCGTTCACCGCTTCCTACCCTCGATCATCTGCTGGCTCAGCACGCCCTCAACGGCGCGGTGGCATTGGCATTTGAACACCGCTTGTTTGATTTTCTGGCGTTACCTGCCACCGCTGCGCAAGTCGCTCAACATTATGACTGGCAGCCGCATCAGACCTATCATCTGTTACGCCTGTTATGGAGCACCGAACTGCTCACGCATGAAGCTGGCTGCTTTGTGCTGGCACCCGATGTGCACACTTATCTGTGTCACGACAGTCGCCGCTATATCGGTGACGCCTGGCGCTATCGTCATCAGGTGTTACAGCAGTTCGCTCAGCGGATGCCACAACTGCTGACGCAGGCGGAACCCGGCTGGCAGGATCCTTTGCAAATCGATACCGCGTGGGCGGATGCCGCCTTGCATCAAATCGCCCAGGAACAGCGTGCGCTGAGCGCGGACACCGCCTGCGCAATCGCTGATACCCTGGCAGATTTTCAGCGTCCGGCGCTACTGCTGGATATGGGTGGCGGTCCGGGGTTGATCAGCATTGCGTTAGCGCAACGCTTTCCGCAGCTTTCGGTGATCGTGCTTGACCTGCCTCAAACCTCCACCGTTGCACAGCGCAATATCGAAAAAGCCGGCCTGAGCGATCGCGGTTGCGCGCTGGCGAAATTGCCTGAAGGGCGTCAGGTGGACATTATCTGGAGTTCATCGTTTCTTTACTTTATGGCGGACAGACAGGCGATGCTGCGCGAGTGGTTCACACGCTTAAAGCCAGGCGGATTGCTGCTCAGCGCCCATGCAGAAGTCCCTGAGCAGCCAGAGGAAGCACGGCAGGTACTGCCATTTTTTACCCCGTTAATGATGCGAGGTTACAACGTCACGAATGAGGGTGTGCTGTGCGAGGAATTGCGGCAGGCAGGATTTGATATTGAGCGCGTCCTACGGATGCAGCCGTTCCCGATGTCACCGCTCAATGTCATCCTGGCGCGAAAACCTAAAACGTTAAGCTAAAGCTCTCATCCAGCAGTGCGATGATCTCGCTATCCGGCAAGCCATTTTCCAGCGTCAGGCTGATCCAGTGCTCTTTGTTCATGTGATAAGCCGGATAGACGCCGTGCTGCTGGCGCAGTGAACCGGCGAGTTCGGGACGGGTTTTGATATTCATCACCTGAACCACCGGGCCTGCGTCCAATCCGAGTTTGTGGCTCTCCAGTGGGAACACCAGCGCAAACCATTTACGATGGCGAGGGTGCCGCAGTACCGCGTATTAACTGTGTTTTTTCCACGGATAGTCGGGTTCAATTTGGTAGGTTTGGCTGATGTGTTCGAACAGTTGCTGGCGATTCATGAGGGTTCCCGATGTGTGGAAGTCATTGTCGGCCATGAGCAAATAGCACAAGGCCGCGCCTTACGTTATAAGGCGCGGCCCGTTGTGACAAGGTATGCAACGCAGACGGCTGGCTCAACTCAACTGAAAACGTCCCACCGTTTGTGCCAGTTGTGCCGCCTGATCTTCCAGCGAACTGGCCGCCGCCGACATCTGTTGCACCAGCGCGGCGTTCTGCTGGGTGGTGCCGTCCATTTCATTCACCGCGATGGTGACCTGGCTGATACCGCGCGCCTGCTCATCGGATGCCACCACGATCTCACCGATGATAGTCCGCACTGAATTCACTGCCTGGGTCATCTCCTGCATCGTCTTACCGGCGTCCTGCACCAGCTGAACACCGCTGCCGACACGCTGGCTCGACTCCTCAATCAGCGCCGCAATCTCTTTCACCGCGTTAGCACTGCGCTGCGCCAGATTACGCACTTCAGAAGCCACCACCGCGAAACCACGCCCCTGCTCACCGGCACGCGCCGCTTCTACCGCCGCG
>NZ_DAMDQC010000101.1:0-15401 GCF_032082325.1 Pantoea sp. CTOTU50773
GAGCACCACCTTGACATGGTGGGGGTCGATGGTTCGAGTCCATTAGAGCGCACCACTTTTTGTTTTCTCTCTCTCTTTGCGCAACACCCCTTTCCTTGATCTGCATCGTTTTCTCTCTCAGCTTTTATATTGGTTTTCGCATACTTAGCGTCTATACTATGCCGCGTTGTCCACCTGAAAGGTTTCAGCGCTAACGTGCCTATGCCAACAACTCAAATGATTTGCGCAACACTGTTCTGCCAGTTCCCTCGCGTACTGCATAACTTCTCTGCACGCTTAGCCTCTGTCACCTATTCTTACTCCTGTACGATCCAAACCAACACCATACACATTTTCACTTCGCTGCCAAACGCCGCGAATCCCGACCTCTATCATCCATCACAACTTACAGAAAACCTGACATGAAAAAGACCAAGATTGTTTGTACTATCGGTCCGAAAACCGAATCTGAAGAGATGCTGACTCAACTGCTGGAAGCGGGCATGAACGTCATGCGCCTGAACTTCTCACACGGGGATTATGCCGAACATGGTCAGCGCATCACTAACATGCGTGCCGTCATGGAAAAAACCGGTCGTCAGGCCGCGATTCTGCTGGACACCAAAGGTCCTGAAATTCGTACCATGAAACTGGAAGGCGGCAACGATGTTTCATTAAAAGCCGGCCAGACTTTCACTTTCACCACCGATCAGTCAGTGATTGGTAACAGCGAACGTGTTGCTGTGACCTATGCAGGCTTCACCGAAGACCTGAAAATCGGCAACACTGTGTTGGTCGATGATGGCCTGATTGGCATGCAGGTTACTGAAGTCACAGAAAACACGGTCGTTTGTAACGTGCTGAACAACGGCGACCTGGGCGAAAACAAAGGCGTTAACCTGCCTGGCGTTTCCATCCAGCTGCCAGCGCTGGCTGAAAAAGACAAACGTGACCTGATCTTCGGTTGCGAGCAAGGCGTTGATTTCGTCGCGGCTTCCTTTATCCGTAAACGTTCAGATGTGCTGGAAATCCGTGAGCATCTGAAAGCCCACGGTGGCGAGCATATCCAGATCATCTCTAAAATCGAAAACCAGGAAGGCCTGAACAACTTCGACGAGATTCTGGAAGCGTCTGACGGCATCATGGTTGCACGTGGTGACCTGGGCGTTGAGATCCCGGTTGAAGAAGTGATCTTCGCGCAGAAGATGATGATCAAGAAATGTAATAAAGCACGCAAAGTGGTCATCACCGCGACGCAGATGCTGGATTCGATGATCAAGAACCCACGCCCTACCCGCGCGGAAGCAGGCGACGTGGCGAACGCCATCCTTGATGGTACTGATGCGGTTATGCTGTCGGGTGAAAGTGCTAAGGGTCGTTACCCGCTGGAATCTGTGACCATCATGGCCACTATCTGCGAGCGTACCGACCGCGTGATGAAATCTCGCATTGGCGAGCTGCAGGATTCACGCAAACTGCGCATCACCGAAGCGGTGTGCCGTGGCGCAGTGGAAACAGCAGAAAAGCTGGAAGCCCCAGTAATTGTGGTGGCGACCGAAGGCGGTAAGTCTGCCAAAGCGATTCGTAAATACTTCCCGGATGCCACCATTCTGGCGCTGACCACCAATGCGACTACCGCACGCCAGCTGATTCTGAGCAAAGGCGTTGAGACGCGTCTGGTGACTGAAATTGCCTCAACGGATGATTTCTACCGTATTGGCAAGGAAATGGCGCTGGAAAGTGGCTATGCACAGAAAGGCGACGTTGTGGTGATGGTATCAGGTGCACTGGTTCCAAGTGGCACGACCAACACCGCTTCAGTCCACGTACTCTGATTTTTGCCTGAAGTTTTATTTAAAAGCGCCTTTACGGGGCGCTTTTTTTATTCTTGCGCTAATACAAAATCCAGATTTTTCCAATCGATAATAACTATTCAATATCCCGCACAATTAAGGTTAGTCCGATTAAATCTCTCTGTTTTAGCTAAATATTTTCATCATCTTCTGCGAAACGCTGCTTCTTTGAGCGAACGATCAAATTTAAGCATGTTCTCATCAAAAAATTATTCTCAACTCAAAAAGCTTTGTGTAATACTTGTAACGCTACATGGAGATTAACTCAATTCTAGAGGGTATTAATAATGAATCGTACTAAACTGGTACTGGGCGCGGTAATTCTGGGTTCAACTCTGCTGGCTGGTTGCTCAAGCAACGCTAAAATCGACCAGCTGTCTTCAGACGTTCAGACTCTGAACGCTAAAGTTGACCAGCTGAGCAACGACGTGAACGCAATGCGTTCCGACGTTCAGGCTGCTAAAGACGACGCAGCTCGCGCTAACCAGCGTCTGGACAACCAGGCTCACTCTTACCGTAAGTAAGAGTTCTGGTTTGAAAAATGGTGCCCATGTGGCACCATTTTTTTTGTCCTGATTTTGCCCCTCCCTGAATCAGGGTTTTGCGCCGCTCTCACCCATCGCCTGACTGATGGTCGCTTGTCCTGCGCCATCCTGCTGCGTTTGAAGCACCGCGGGTAATGCTGTTTCCTGCGTGATGGGCTCACCGCTGCTCACCAGCACTGGCATTCCTGAACGACGCACCATCGCCTCTTTGATCAGTGCGGTATCACTCTTCTGACTATTGATAAACGCCTTAGATTTCGCAGTCAACGCAATTGGCATGGTTTGCGGATCGTCCTTCTCATTGCGCGACAACGGCTGATGCACCTCAACGTAACGCTTGCCATCCGGTTCCACCGCATACTTGATCGGCTCGTTAACGATCTGCACCCTCGTTCCCTTTGGCACGCTGTTGAACAGCGCTTCGATATCATCCGGACGCAAACGAATACAGCCTGAGCTCACGCGCATCCCAATACCGAAATCGGCGTTGGTGCCATGGATCAGATACTGGCCGGTACCACGCGCCAGACGCATCGCAAACAGGCCCATCGGGTTATCTGGCCCGGCCGGAACGACACCCGGTAAGGTGATGCCCTCTTTCGCGTAGCGTTTGCGGATATTGACGGTAGGCGTCCAGGTGGGATTGGGGATTTTCTGGCTGATGCTGGTGACCATGCTCGGTGTTGCAGCGCCCAACTGGCCAATACCGATTGGATACACCACCACGCGATTCTCCCCTTTCGGATAGTAATACAGACGCAGTTCAGCAAGGTTGATGACGATACCTTCACGGGGTGCATCAGGCAGCAGCATTTGTAATGGAACCGTCAGTTGCGTCCCCGCTTTGGGCAGCCAGGGATCGACGCCAGGATTGGCCTCCAGCATGCCGAGCATCCCAATCTTATAATGCGCTGCGATGCTCTCTAAGGGCCGTTTGTCGTCAGGGACAGTGGTTAGGGTATTCTCGCCAATTAAACGGCTGTTATCGGCTGGCAGGGGATATTCCGTTGCAAATGCAGGTGCAGAAAGTCCGAAGCAGGACAACAGCAATGCACCGGCTAAACGTAACGCTGGTTTCATGCAATTTTCTCTTTGTCGGATGGAACAGACCCCGGTCATGCCGGGGTCTGGAGAGTGTAACTTAGCTGAGGCTTTGAGCGTTATGACGGATCGCGCGAATCATCGCTTCCAATCCTTGAGAACGTGTAGGAGTGAGGTGTTGAGTCAACTCTAATTCTGCGAACCAATGACCGACATCCAGCGCGAGAATCTCCTGCGCTTGCAAGCCCTGATAGAGGCTAAATACTACCGCAATCAAACCTTTAACAATGGCGGCATCACTGTCGCCTTCAAAGGCGATGGTGCCATCAGCTTGTGGGGTCATGCGGATCCACACCTGACTCTGACAACCCGAAATCACATACTCTGGCTGCTGTAAGCTTTCAGAGGATTCTGGTAATTTCGCACCGAGTTCAATGATGTAGAGATACTTCTCTTCCCAGTTTGCGCAACGGTTAAAGTTGCGCACCAGCTTCTCTTTTTCTGGCAAATTCGCCATGGATAACTCCTGAAATCTGCTCAACCGCCCAGCAGACGATGAATACGCGTCAAACCTGCTGCCAGGCGATCGGCTTCTTCTTCACTGTTATACAGCGCAAATGAGGCACGACACATTGCGGGCACCGCATAGTGGCGCATCAGAGGCATAGCGCAATGATGTCCGGTGCGGATCGCAATGCCGTATTGATCGAGGAAACTCCCGACGTCAAAGGCATGATGCTTACCAAGGTTGAATGCCACCACGCCACTGCGTTGTGCCGGACCGTAGATAATCAGGTCGGGTACCGACGCGAGCTTATCTAATGCGTAACGCATCAGAGAGGTCTCACGTTCGTTGATGACATCCAATCCCAGCTCACTGATCCAGTTCAGCGCCGCGCCTAAGCCGATGATGCCACCGGTATTCGGTGTGCCGGCTTCAAAACGCCACGGGGCAGTGTTCCAGGTGGTGCCGGTTGGCAGCATCACCTGATCGATCATTGAACCGCCGCCTTCCCAGGGAGGCATGATCTCCTGTAGCGCTTTACGCGCATACAACACGCCGATACCGGTCGGGCCATAAATTTTATGGCCAGAGAAGACGTAGAAATCGCAATCGATATCCTGCACATCCACTTTGTGATGCATCACCGCCTGCGCACCGTCCACCAGCGTGACAACACCCGCGGCTTTCGCCTGCGCCACGATGGCTTTCACCGGATTGACTGTACCGAGGACGTTAGAAACGTGCGTCACTGCCAGCAGGCGCGTGCGGCTATCAATCAGCCCGCTCAGCTGCTCAACAGCCAGTTCGCCCTGCTCGTTAAGTGGCAGAACGCGAATTTCAGCCCCGGTGCGCTGCGCCACCATCTGCCACGGCACGATATTAGCGTGGTGCTCCATCTCCGTGATGATGATGTTATCGCCCGATTGCAGCTGACTGCCGCCCCAGCTGTTGGCTACCAGATTGATGCCTTCAGTGGTGCCTTTAACGAAGATAATCTCTTCTGGCGATGCCGCATTGAGAAAACGCGAGGCTTGGGTGCGCACGTTTTCCATATCGGTGGTGGCTTGCGCACTGAGCGAGTGAATGCCACGGTGCACGGCTGCATAGCCGTGCTGGTAAAAATAACTTTCCGCATTGATGACCGCGAGCGGGCGCTGAGCGCTGGCCGCGCTATCAAAGTAGGCCAGCGGATGTCCGTTGACCTCACGTTTCAGAATCGGAAATTCCGCTCTGATTCGTTCGAGATCGAAAGTCATAACTCAACTCCAGGGAAACGCGCACTAATGCGTTCCAGCACCAGCTGGCGCAGCGGTTCTTCTTCCAGCAGTTCGGTCAATTCAGCCGCGAACGCATGGATAATCATCTGCTGTGCGGCATCTTCAGGGATACCACGCGAGCGCAGATAGAACATCTGCTCATCGTCGATACGGCCGATGGTCGCACCATGGCTACACTTCACGTCATCCGCATAGATTTCCAGCTGCGGCTTGGTATCCACTTCCGCCAGGCGACCGAGCAACAGGTTGTTGTTGGTCATCTGTCCGTCGGTTTTCAGTGCATGCTTCGCCACTTTAATGTGACCGTTGAAAATCGAACGGCCTTTATCGCGCGAGATGGTTTTGTGCAGCTGACGACTCAGGCAGTAGCCTTTGTTGTGTTCAAGATAGCTGCGGGTATCCGCCACTTCTGCGTTGATCGGCAGCACCAGACTGTTCAGTGACAGCTGGGTGTTTTCACCGTTGAGCTGCACGCTGGTGTTGTGACGAGACAAGCCAGCACCCAGCAGGAAGCTGGTGCTGCTGACCTGCGCATCACGACCAATCACAATATCATTGTGCGCAAAGTGATAGCTGCTGCTCTCTTCGAACGCCAGCTTGATGTGTTTCAGCTGAGCATTGTCGGCGACAGCAAAGGTAAAGCGTGCACCGGTAAAGTGGGCCGCACCGTTCAGCGTCACGTAATGCTCAATCACTTCAGCTTCGGCGCTCTGCTCCAGCTCAAGATGATGGCGGTGATGAACGGTGTTCAGCGCATCGGCTTTGCCGCTGGTGATGTGCAGTAAATACAGCGGACGTGCCGCCGATTTGCCGCGCGCCAGACGAATGGAAGTCACTTCTTCCGCCAGGCTTTCGGTGAGATGCAGGAACACTTCTGGCTGCACCGCAGCCGGCAAGGGGCGGCGTTCAGCCGCACGGCTGTGCTGCACGTCAAACAGATCGGTGTCGCGCGCGCTCAGCTCAGGCTGGAAGCGGCCATCAACAAACACCAGACGCACCGCATCCACCGGTAGCGCCAGCTCAGCAACCTGTTCCGCCGTCACGGTCTGCGCTTCTGGCAACACGAACTGGTTGGCGAACAGGCCATCCAGCGCGGTGTATTTCCAGTTTTCATGCTCACGGGTCGGCAAGCCGACACGCATTAATTGCTGCCAGTGCTGCTGTGCCTGCAGAGAACGCACCTCACCGCGCGATTCAAACAGGTGATGCCACTGTTGCAGGGCGTTATCACTCTTCGTCGGTAAGCCAGCCATAGCCTTGCTCCTCCAGCTGTTTAACCAGCGAGAAATCGCCAGACTTAACGATTTTGCCCTGATACAGCACGTGCACGTGATCTGGCTTGATGTAATCCAGGATACGCTGGTAGTGGGTCACGATAATGAATGAACGCTTACCGTCACGCAGGCTGTTAACGCCTTCAGCGACGATTTTCAGCGCATCGATATCCAGACCGGAGTCGGTTTCATCCAGGATGCACAGTTCTGGCTCAAGAGCAGCCATCTGCAGAATGTCGTTACGCTTCTTCTCACCACCGGAGAAGCCGACGTTCACTGAACGGGTCAGCAGATCTTCAGGCATCTTCAGCAGTTTAATTTTGTCTTCGATGAAGTCCTGGAAATCAAAACGATCCAGCTCTTCCTGCTCACGGTATTTGCGCACTGCATTCACAGAGGTCTGCAGGAAGAATTGGTTGCTGACGCCCGGGATTTCAACCGGATACTGGAACGCCATGAAGATGCCTTCGCCCGCGCGCTCTTCTGGCTCCAGCTCGAGCAGGTCTTTGCCATGGAAGCTGACAGAACCACCGGTCACTTCGTAATCTTCACGACCTGCCAGCGTTGCAGACAGGGTACTTTTACCTGAGCCGTTAGGGCCCATGATGGCGTGGACTTCGCCTGGTTTCACTTCAAGGTTCAGACCGCGCAAAATCTCTTTGTCTTCAACGCTAACCTGTAAATCTTTAATGCTTAACATACTCTTTCCTTCACATTGCTTCCGGCAACGCGTGTGGCATCAGCCCACACTGTGCTCAAGGCTGATAGCCAACAGTTTTTGCGCTTCCACGGCGAATTCCAGTGGCAGCTCGGAGAAAACGTCTTTGCAGAAGCCGTTGACGATCATTGAGATCGCATCTTCTTCGCTAATGCCGCGCTGCAGGCAGTAGAACATCTGGTCTTCACCAATACGCGAGGTCGTGGCTTCATGTTCCAGCTGTGCCGTGTTGTTGCGCGTTTCCACATATGGGAAGGTGTGCGCACCGCATTCGGCACCAATCAGCATCGAGTCACACTGGGTGAAGTTACGCGCGTTGGTCGCGGTTGGCATGATTTTCACAAGACCACGATAGGTGTTCTCACTCTTACCGGCAGAGATCCCTTTCGAGATGATGGTCGACTTGGTGTTCTTACCAATGTGGATCATCTTGGTGCCGGTATCCGCCTGCTGACGGCCGCTGGTCAGCGCCACGGAGTAGAACTCACCCACGGAATAGTCACCGCGCAAAATGCAGCTTGGGTATTTCCAGGTGATGGCTGAACCGGTCTCAGACTGCGTCCAGGACATCTTGCTGTGATCGCCTTCACACAGCGCACGCTTGGTCACGAAGTTGAGGATACCGCCCTCGCCTTCACCGCCCGGGAACCAGTTCTGTACGGTGGAATATTTCACTTCGGCATTTTTGTGGATGATCACCTCAACCACTGCGGCGTGCAGCTGGTAGGTGTCACGCACCGGCGCTGAGCAGCCTTCGATATAGCTGACATAGCTGTCTTCATCGGCGATCAGAATGGTACGTTCGAACTGACCGGTTTTCGCCGCGTTGATACGGAAATAAGTCGACAGCTCCATCGGGCAACGCACGCCTTTAGGGATGTAGACAAAAGTCCCGTCTGAGGCCACAGCAGAGTTCAATGCCGCGAAGAAGTTATCGTTGTGGGGAACCACAGTACCGAGATACTTCTGCACCAGCTCTGGATGATCGTGAATCGCTTCGCCGAATGAGCAGAAGATAATGCCTTGCTCAGCCAGTTTGTCACGGTAGGTGGTGGAAACGGATACGGAGTCAAAAATCGCATCAACCGCGACTTCACGTCCTTCACGTACCGGAACACCCAACTGATTGAAAGCGTCTTCCACTTCTTTGGTCAGGTAATCGCTTGACGCGACGCTGCCAGAGGTTTGCTTCGCACCCGGTTCAGACGCGCAGCTATCATCACAGTTGCCGCAAGACGGCGCGGAATAGTAGCTGTAGTCCTGATAATCGAGTGAGGCGTAGTTAGCTTTCAACCAGTGTGGCTCTTCCATCTCTAACCAGGCACGGAAAGCCTTGAGGCGGAATTCCAGCATCCACTCAGGTTCGTTACGTTTGGCCGAAATCGCACGCACCACATCTTCATTGATGCCGTGTGCCAATTCGTCGGTTTGCAACTGGGTAAAGAAGCCTTCTTTATAATTCAGGCTACCTTCCCACGTTTGTACATCGTCAGATGCTTCGCTGTGTCGTGACATTTTACTTACTCGACGCCAAAGCTCTCACCGCACCCGCAGGCGTGCTGAGCTTTAGGGTTGTTGAATTTAAAAATCTGGTTCAGGCCTTCACGGACATAATCCAGTTCGGTACCGTCAACAAACGGCATAGCCTGAAGAGGCACAAATAATTTTGCGCCGAATTGCTCAAACGTCAGGTCGTCATCGGCTGGCTCTTTTGTCAGATCCATAACGTACCCAAAACCGGCACAGCCGGACTGCTTCACACCCAATCTAAGGCCCTTAACTTCAGGATCCGCCTCAACCAGGTTAAGAATCTGTTTCGCTGCCGATTCGGTCAGCGTAAGCCCTTTCCAGACGAAATCGTCGGGTGAAAAGGAAGCTGCATTTACTGATGACATAGTGCTACCTCGTAAGTCTGGGCCTTTTCAGGTTATCCCCCTATGGTAGTGATATCAGATACCACTTCAACCTCTTGTTTTGCAGGGATAATCATCTCGTGCTGTTTTTTACTGTTGCTTTATTGAGCATAGTCTCTTCAATCGAGCTTGTGAGCGGCATTCCCGTGCGCGCCACACCCGCGTAACCCGTTAAAATGACGTAAAATTTAGAAATTCAACTTTACGACATCGTCATGATTGATAGGTTACGCCTTTCTTCAATGTAAAGGGATTGTTATTGCCGATTTTAGTAACAGGCAAAGGAAATCAATAAAATTTCATTGCGGGAATTGCATTCCTGACGCGGTTGAATATGATAATGATTATCATTAACCCATTTAAGGTAGCGACATGACGCTTACCGTCTCAGCCTGGTTACAACACAAAATCGATGAATATAAGTTTTCAGTGCGTGATATCACCGTCGACTTCTACATGGCTCAGGCTAAGCTCAACCGCACCGATTGTACTATTGACCAACTGCGTCGCTTTAACGACACCTGTCTCGACATGGCAGAAATCTGCGAGCTTAACGGCGACGACCAAAGCTATCTGCATGCCATGGGCAAGCTCCATCACCGCTTAGTGCAGGAGATGGGCAATGCCGATCGCGACCGTTTATTCCGTATTCAGGCCTATCAACTGGCGCGCCTGTCGTTGACTCGCTTGTGTCATCAACTGGCGCTCAGCGGCGAGTGGGATAAAGCCACCAGCCTGCAGAGTGATTTCGTCCGTCACGCAGGCTGGATATTCTAATCCAGCTTTGTGACGACTCCTACAATTTGTTTACATCATTTCCAGTAATGCCTGCAGCGGATGGCGCATGCCATTGCCCTCGGCGCGTTTAACCTGGCTGCGACAGGAGAAACCTGTCGCCAGACAACGCTGACGTGGCAGTTTCTGTAACTGCGGATGCCATGAGAGTTCGTAGATGCCGAGCGAATTTTCGAGGTTCTTGCTCTCATGTCCGTACGTCCCCGCCATACCGCAACACCCGACGTTGACGTTCTCCAGCTTCGCACCGAAACGCGCAAAGATGTCCTGCCACTGATTCGGCGTTGAGGGCAGCGCAGTGACTTCAGTGCAGTGGGCAAACAGATACCAGGCCTCGCCGCTGGCAGTTTGAACCGCACGCGCATCTAAGGCCTGCTGCAACCATTCGTGGACCAGTTGCACCTTGAACTCACCGCGCTGCTCACCCAGCACTTCCTGATATTCATCGCGATAACACAGTACCGTTGCGGGATCGACCCCAACCATCGGCATTCCCAATTGGGCGACACGATTAAGAAACTCGGCGGTTTTGCCGGCAGTGCGCGCAAAGCGCTGCAGGAAGCCTTTCACATGTTGTGCTTTGCCATTAGGTGAGAAGGGTAATAACACCGGGCGGTAACCCAGCTTCTCAATCAATTTGACGAAATCGGTCACCAGCTGCGCTTCGTAATAGCTGGTGAACGGATCCTGCACCACCAGTACACAGTTTTCACGCTGCGCCATATCCATCGCTTCCAGCTGTTCCAGCGTCAGGCTCATCGCCGGATGGCCGCCGAGCTGCTGTTTCAGGCTTGGAGAGGAGAGCAATGGCAGATCGACCATACCAATGTGGGTTTTACTCAGATCGCGCACCCACGGCTGCTTGAGAAAGAAGTTGAACACCTTTGGCGCTTTGGCCATCAAAGGCGCATAACTCTCTACCGTTGCCACCAGATGATCGCTCATCGGACGCAAATAGCGCGTGTGATAAAGCTGCAGGAAGCGCGAGCGGAAGCCCGGCACATCAATCTTAATCGGGCACTGCGTCGAACAGGCTTTGCAGGCTAAACAGCCTGACATCGCCTCTTTCACTTCATGAGAAAAGTCATACTCGCCCTGCTTCGCGTGCCAGGAGTTACGCGTGCGTTGGATCAGTGTGCGCAGGCTGGCACCCTGTTTAGGCAGCGCCTGTTCCAGCTGCGAGGGATCAACGCCCTGCTCTGACAGCAAACGCAACCATTCACGCGTTAGCGTCGCGCGTCCTTTCGGCGAATGGATACGGTTGCGGGTAATCTTCATCGACGGGCACAGCGGGCTGCGCGCATCAAAGTTGAAGCACAAGCCGTTGCCGTTGCACTCCATGGCACCGCGCCAGTCAGTTCGCACCGTGACCGGAATCTGACGATCGTAAGTGCCGCGTTTCACCGCATCCACCTGCATCATCGGCTCGTTGCTGCCCAGCGGGGTGCAAATCTTGCCGGGGTTCAGGCGATTATCAGGATCGAAGGCGGCTTTAATTGCGCGCAGTTCGTTGAACAGCGTCTCGCCAAAAAATTCCGGGCTGTACTGCGCGCGGAATCCTTTACCGTGTTCACCCCACAGTAATCCGCCGTAGCGTGCGGTCAGCGCCACCACTTCGTCGGAGATTTGCTTCATCAGCATCTCTTGCTGCGGATCGCACATGTCGAGCGCAGGACGGACGTGCAGAACACCGGCGTCCACATGGCCAAACATGCCGTAACTCAGGCCATGGCTATCGAGCAAGGCGCGGAAATCGACGATATAATCCGCCAGTTGTTCTGGCGGAACTGCCGTGTCTTCCACAAACGGAATCGGCTTGGCGCGCCCTTTGGCGTTACCCAGCAAGCCCACCGCTTTTTTGCGCATATTATAGATGCGCTCGATACCGCCTAAATCATTACACAGTTGATAGCCGATCACACCGCCCTGCTGCTGCGCCATCAGCTCATCCAGTCGACCGCACAGGCTGTTGACCTGCTGTTCAATCAATTCGCCGTTGTCACCGGCAAATTCAACAATATTCAGGCCGAGCATTTCCTTGTCCGGCACATCGGTAATCAGCTCTTTTACCGAATGCCAGACAATATCCTCACGTGCCAGATTCAACACCTTAGAGTCCACGGTTTCCACTGACAGCGCTTTGGCTTCCACCATGAAAGGGGCATTACGCAGTGCAGAGTCAAAGGAGTCGTACTTGATGTTCACCAGACGACGCACTTTCGGGATCGGCGTGATGTCCAGATGCGCTTCCGTAATAAAGGCCAGCGTCCCTTCTGCACCGCATAACAAACGTGTCAGATCGAAGGTTTGCATGTCATCGCTGAACACATGACGCAAGTCATAACCGGTCAGGAAGCGGTTAAGCTTAGGGAATTTATCCAGAATCAGATCACGCTGATCACGACAGCGATTCAGCACCTGATGATAGATACGCCCTTCTGCTGTCGGTGTTGTTGCTAATTGCTCAGCCAGTTCGATGGGCATCGCGCGGGTATCCAGGATATCACCGCCGAGCAGAACCGCCCGCAATCCCTCCACGTGATCCGAGGTTTTACCATACACCAGCGAACCCTGCCCGGATGCATCGGTATTGATCATGCCGCCTAAGGTAGCGCGATTACTGGTGGAGAGCTCCGGCGAGAAGAAGAATCCATAAGGCTTCAACCAGGCATTGAGCTGATCTTTCACCACGCCCGCTTCCACACGCACCCAGCCCTGTTCAGGATTGATTTCAAGGATGCGATTCATGTAGCGCGACATGTCGACCACAATGCCCTGATTGAGTGACTGACCGTTGGTACCCGTTCCGCCGCCGCGTGGGGTAAACACCAGGCTGTTAAACCGCGTTTCGCCCGCCAGACGAGCGATTAACGCCACGTCCGCCGTCGAACGCGGAAACAGCGCGGCATCGGGTAACAGCTGATAAATGCTGTTATCGGTAGAAAGCGAGAGACGATCGGCATAACTGGTGGCGACATCGCCGGTAAAGCCTTGTTCTTTTAATGACTGCAGGAATGTCAGCACCAGTTGAACGAGGCCTGGCGCCTGGGAAATCTGTGGGATCATTATTGCGTGACCGAGATGTTGTAAACGTTTGCGTGGTTTTTTTTTCAACCACTGGTTTTATCATATTTTTTTAATGGCTGCTGTTTTTTCAGGAAAGACCTCCGCGACACCTGCTTTTTTCTGTTTAATTTTCAGGAAATAGCTCATCATTGATCAGGGCCCACGCGGTCCACCACGAAGGATTAATTGAGGTCAAAACGTTGTGATGAAAAGCCTGCAACGCGGTATGGATCTACCGCAACTGCTGTTCTCGTTGATGTTCATTCTCATCATGATCATCGCCTGCCTGTGGGTGGTACAACCCTTTATTCTGGGCTTTGCCTGGGCCAGCATGGTGGTGATTGCGACCTGGCCATTGATGATCCGTTTGCAGCATTTGCTGTGGGGACGACGATCGCTGGCGGTGATCGCCATGACCATTCTCTTACTGCTGCTGTTTATTATTCCCATTGCCCTGCTGGTGAGTAGCCTGATCGACAACAGCGCGCCGGTGATTGCCTGGGCCACGCAACGCCATCTGGTTTTCCCGGACTTTGTCTGGCTGCGTGAGATTCCTTATATCGGCAACAAAACCTACTCCAGCTACCATAGAATGGTCGATGGCGGCGGGAGGGCGATTTTAAATCAGCTGCAACCTTACATTGGCCGCACCACCGGCTTCTTTGTGGCGCAGGCCGGCCACTTCGGCCGCTTTATGATCCACCTCGCTGTGATGCTGCTATTTAGCGTGTTGCTCTATTGGCGCGGTGAGCAGGTCGGCCACGGCATTCGCCACTTTGCTTATCGCATGGGCGGACGTCGCGGCGATGCGGCGGTGCTGCTGGCTGGGCAAGCGATTCGTGCCGTGGCGCTGGGTGTGGTGGTGACGGCGCTGGTGCAGGGTGTGCTGGGCGGCATTGGCCTGGCGATTTCCGGCATCCCTTATGCCACCTTGCTCACCGTGCTAATGATTCTGACGTGCCTGGTGCAGTTGGGGCCGTTGGTGGTACTGGTACCGGCTATCATCTGGCTCTACTGGAGTGGCGATACCACCTGGGGCACGATATTACTGGTGTGGAGTTGTGTAGTCGGTACGCTCGATAGCGTGTTGCGTCCGATGCTGATTCGCATGGGTGCGGATCTGCCGATGATTCTGATCCTTTCCGGCGTTATCGGGGGATTGATCGCCTTTGGCATGATCGGACTGTTTATTGGCCCGGTGGTGCTAGCGGTATCGTATCGTTTGGTTTCCGTGTGGATGCATGAAGCGCCTGCCCCGGATGATGACCCGCAAACGGCCATCGAAGCTCTTGCCGAACATGAGGAAGAGCAACCTTAAAGCTGACCTTATCCGCGAGCGGTGCAGATAAATGCACCGCCTTCTTCTCCCACGTCTGATTTGCCTTACCTACTGCGCTGTAAGCAACTTAATCGCTGTCACATAATTGCCTGCACCACCCTTTATTTTTCATAAGCGATTTTTAAGAAAAAACGCAGATTTAGGCGCTTTAGGTGGATTTCGCTAACGGAATGATTATTTTTCGAACTGAATCATCAGGCGCAACCGTTAAAAAAGCTCAGAAAAGATTATCAGCTTTAAACTAATAAGAGGATTCTTAAAGACGCCAGCAAGCCTGATGAATAACATGAATCCTATGTTTGAGATCAAACCACTGATTTTTAAACAACCTTTTTCCCCTGAGTAAAGTGAAGAATTGCTGTGTGTAGTCTTTGCCCATCCCCTGTGATGGGCTTTTTTTTTGTATTTTTTATGGATAAAAAAAAGGCCAGCAGCGCTGGCCTTAATGATTTCATCAGGGACGCTTCAGATTTACCCCGAACGCGCCCTAATTGAGGTCTGATTACTGCTTAGCCGCATCCAATTCCGCCAGATTTAACCAGGTTTGCACCACGGTATCTGGGTTCAATGACAGGCTATCAATACCCTGCTCCATCAACCACGCAGCGAAGTCTTCATGATCTGAAGGACCCTGGCCACAAATTCCAACATATTTGCCTTGTTTCTTGGCGGCCTGAATCGACATCGACAGCAGCGCCTTCACCGCTTCGTTGCGCTCATCAAACAGTGCAGACACCACGCCAGAATCGCGGTCCAGACCCAACGCCAGCTGTGTCATGTCGTTCGAACCGATAGAGAAGCCGTCGAAATACTGCAGGAACTGTTCAGCCAGCAAGGCGTTTGACGGGATCTCACACATCATGATCACCTTCAAGCCGTTCTCACCGCGCTTCAGACCTTGCTTGCCCAGTTCTTCCACCACGGCAGCCGCCTGGTCAACAGTGCGCACAAATGGAATCATAATCTCGACGTTAGTCAGACCCATTTCATTACGCACACGTTTCACGGCTTCACACTCCAGCGCGAAGCAGTCGCGGAAGCTGTCTGCCACATAGCGCCCCGCGCCACGGAAGCCCAGCATCGGGTTCTCTTCTTC
>NZ_DAMDQC010000102.1:0-15382 GCF_032082325.1 Pantoea sp. CTOTU50773
CAATCACTGGCGCGGTATCCATGTTGGTTGGCGCGAAACTTATGGCACCTCACGGTGGTCTGTTTGTACTGCTGATCCCGGGTGCAATCACCCCGGTGCTGGGTTACCTGATGTCGATTGTGATTGGTACCGCAGTGGCTGGCCTCGGTTACGCGATTCTGAAACGTCCGGAAGAAGAGCTGGCGAAAGCCGCGTAATTTTCACGGGATAAAAAAAGGGAGCTGCGGCTCCCTTTTTGCTGTCTGTTTTAAGCCTGTTGTTCCGACTTCAGCCACGCAATCTCATCTTTCCAGATATCCGGATTGATGGTTTCCAGAATCATTGGGATGCCATCAAAGCGCTTATCCTTCATCAGCCAGCTAAACACCGTCTTGCCAATGTTGCCTTCACCTAAGCTGTGGTGGCGATCCACACGGCTGCCGAGCGTGCTTTTGGCGTCATTCAGGTGCATGCCGCGCAGGAACTGGAAACCAACGATGCGTTCGAATTCGGCAAAGGTCTCCACGCAGGCTTCTTCTGTCCGCAGATCGTAGCCGCCAGCAAATGCATGGCAGGTATCGATACACACACCGACGCGTGATTTATCTTCGACTTGCTCGATAATGGTGGCGAGGTGTTCGAAACGGAAACCGAGATTGCTACCCTGACCCGCGGTGTTCTCAATTACTGCCACCACGTTGTGGGTCTGATCCAGCGCGATATTGATCGATTCGGCGATGCGCTTCAGGCAGGCCTCTTCTTCAATCTGCTTCAGGTGACTGCCAGGGTGGAAATTCAGCAACGTTAGCCCCAACCGCTCGGCGCGCTGCATCTCATCCAGAAACGCCTCTCGGGATTTCTCCAGCGCATCCATCACCGGATGGCCAAGGTTAATCAGGTAGCTGTCATGCGGCAAAATCTGCGCGGAAGTGAAGTTGTATTTCTCACAGGCGGTTTTGAAGGCATCAATCACTTCACCTGAAAGCGGGGCGGCTTTCCACTGGCGCTGATTTTTGGTGAACAGCGCAAAGGCTGTGGCTTCGAGTTCGTGGGCACGGATAACTGCCTGGTCTACGCCGCCTGATGCACTGACGTGTGCGCCGATATATTTCATGCCGCTCTCCTGGTTGGCGATTGCTGCTGCAAAGGGCACATCATAGCGGATGCGCTACCGCCATGAAATGTTGCATCGCTCGTGGGGAGAAAAACGGCACGGGTAAACACTTATCCAAATTATCAACACACTTACCAAAGTTAGCAGGTGCGCTTTTTTTCTGGTTAACTATAGTTTAACAAATTAGAAACTTTTAACTATAACCATGAAAACAGCTTATAGAAGTACTTTGGATACCGCTTTACAGCATGAAAAATTCAACGTAATCCATAAATTAACTTTAGGTAAAACCAATGCAGTGACCCTTTTTTATAATGGTCATGGCGCTGTCGGCTTCACGCTCGCCGTGCCCGATAGCGACAACTCGCTGGTCCATTTTTATCGTTATGGAGTCAATAACAGCGATCCGAAAAAGTTGTACCGCTCTGAATGCCTCTATTCCCGCCGGGAAAACTTTGGCTATCAGGACTGGTTGATTCGCACCATTACCGATGAGTTCACGGCCTGTGACACAGAACTGGAAGAACTGATCGGTATGAAAGCCTGACACACACTCCGCCGACAATCTCCTGGCGGCTGCTAGCCTGCGCATATACCCGACTGGTTTAAAAGTTAAATTGGTAATATATTGTCCATTGACCAGTATAACTAATAAGGAAGAGTCGGGATGTTGAAGCGCTTGCGCCGCTGGGCACGCTTAATTAAACGCGATGTGCTCACGCTGTGGTTTGCCTGCCGCGATCCGCGTACCCCCTGGTGGTTTAAGCTGCTGGCATTTGGCATTGTCGCCTATGCACTCAGCCCCATCGATCTCATTCCTGATTTCATTCCCATTATCGGCTTACTCGACGATGCCATCATCGTCCCGCTGGGTGTGATCATCCTGCTGCGTTTGCTTTCGCGTGAAATTCGCATCAGCAGTGCAGAACGGGCTGATGTCCAGCGGGCACGCGGCAAAAAGATTGTCAGCTGGGCTGGATTCTTCCTGACGGTGATCGTCTGGTTAGCGGTGGTGGCTTATCTTGTGAAGCGTTACGCAATGTGAGGAGGGCGCATGCATATCACGCTGCGTCAGATTGAAGTCTTTACCGAAGTGTTGAAAAGCGGTTCAACCACGCAGGCCTCGCAGGTGTTGGCCCTGTCGCAATCAGCGGTGAGTGCGGCGCTGGCCGATCTGGAAAACCAACTCGGGGTACAACTGTTCGATCGCGTCGGCAAACGACTGGCCCTGAACGAGCATGGTCGTTTGCTCTATCCACGCGCGGTCGGATTGCTGGAACAGGCCGGCGAGATCGAACAGCTGTTTAAAGAGGATAATGGCGCCATTCGTCTGTTTGCCAGTAGCACTATCGGCAACTACTTACTGCCAGGGATGATCGCCGCCTATCGTCGTGACTTCCCCACGCTGCCGCTCGAACTGAGCGTCGGCAACAGCCAGGATGCGATTAACGCAGTGGCGGATTTCCGTGTGGATATCGGCCTGATTGAAGGGCCGTGTCACGAGCCGGATATCGTTAGCGAAGCATGGCTGGAAGATGAACTGGTGGTGTTTGCCGCGCCTGATGCTGACATCCTGCAACAGCCGATCACGCTGGCATCACTGGCGGCCGCCCCCTGGATCCTGCGTGAGCGCGGTTCGGGCACGCGTGAAATTGTTGATTACCTGCTGTTGTCTCACCTGCCGCAGTTTCAACTCGGCATGGAGCTGGGCAATTCTGAAGCAATCAAACATGCGGTGCGTCACGGCATGGGCATCAGCTGTTTATCGCGCCGGGTGATCAGCGATCTGCTGGAGGCGGGCACGCTGGTGGAAGTGGCTGTGCCGTTACCACGTCTGACGCGCACGCTGTATCGCATTCATCATCGGCAGAAGCATTTGTCGAAAGCGCTAAGCCGATTTCTCTCCTATTGCCGCGAGTAATCGCGGCTGTCATAACGTAAACGGCTAATAATTTCGCGCCGATTATGAAGGTAACTAATAACCCGACGTGAATGCTATACAGCCTGGGGTTAGCTGCTACAATCGCGCCTTATTTTTATCCGGCATAGCGTTTACACATGCATAATGACTCAAAAACAACACAACAACCTGGGCTGCGCCGTGAATTAAAAGCGCGCCATCTCACCATGATCGCCATCGGCGGTTCCATTGGCACCGGCCTGTTTGTCGCCTCGGGTGCCACCATTTCTCAGGCAGGTCCCGGTGGCGCATTACTCTCTTACGCGCTGATTGGCCTGATGGTTTACTTCCTGATGACCAGCCTCGGCGAACTGGCGGCGTTTATGCCGGTTTCTGGCTCCTTCGCCACTTACGGCTCTAAATACGTTGAAGAAGGCTTCGGCTTCGCGCTGGGCTGGAACTACTGGTACAACTGGGCGGTCACCATCGCCGTTGATCTCGTCGCCTCGCAACTAGTGATGAACTACTGGTTCCCGGATACGCCGGGCTGGATCTGGAGCGCGCTGTTCCTTGGGCTGATGTTCCTGCTTAACTACATTTCCGTCAAAGGCTTCGGCGAAGCGGAATACTGGTTCTCGCTGATCAAAGTTGCCACCGTCATCATCTTTATCGTGGTGGGTGTGCTGATGATCGTCGGCATTATGCGCGGTGCAGAAAACGCCGGCTGGCATAACTGGACCGTGGGCGACGCACCTTTTGCCGGCGGTTTTGCCGCGATGATTGGCGTGGCAATGATTGTCGGCTTCTCGTTCCAGGGTACAGAGTTGATCGGCATCGCAGCCGGTGAATCACAGGATCCCGCGAAAAATATTCCACGCGCCGTGCGTCAGGTGTTCTGGCGTATTCTGCTGTTCTATATCTTTGCGATTCTGATAATCAGCCTGATTCTGCCGTACACCGATCCGAAACTGCTGCATAACGATGTCACCGATATCGCCATCAGCCCGTTCACGCTGGTGTTCCAGAATGCCGGATTACTGTCGGCAGCGGCAGTGATGAACGCGGTGATCCTGACGGCGGTGCTGTCAGCGGGTAACTCAGGCATGTACGCTTCAACGCGCATGCTGTTCAACCTGGCGCAGGAAGGCAAAGCCCCACGTATTTTTGCCAAACTGTCGAAAGGCGGTGTGCCTCGTAATGCCCTGATTGCCACCTCCGTGGTAGCGAGTTTGTGCTTCCTGAGCTCGAAGTTCGGCAACCAGGAAGTCTATCTGTGGTTGCTGAATACCTCAGGCATGACCGGCTTTATCGCCTGGCTGGGTATTGCGATTAGCCACTATCGCTTCCGTCGCGGCTACGTGGCGCAAGGGCATGATTTAGCGGCTCTGCCATACCGTTCCGGCTTCTTTCCGCTCGGTCCGATTTTCGCCTTCGTGCTGTGCCTGATTATTACACTGGGTCAGAACTACCAGGCGTTTCTGGCGGATCGTATTGACTGGTATGGCGTGGCGGCGACCTACATCGGCATTCCGCTGTTCCTGCTGATTTGGCTCGGTTACAAGCTGGCACGTGGCTCGCGCTTCGTGAAGTACAGCGAAATGGAATTCCCGACGTTTAAAGAGTAATGCGTTAAACGTGGGTGACATAACGCCGCTACCTTTGACTAGCGGCGTTTTTTTTGGCAAAGATGAACCGTGTTACAACGTTTTGGGCTTTGTCATACAGATATAATTGATAATTATTATCACCTGCACTATTGTGGCTGCCGTTATGATTTCGATAAGAAACAGGTAGAACAATGCAGACCACGGATTCCGCGCTGCTGGCGGAAAATAACCGCGAAGCCGATACCATGACGCGTTATCGTCAGGTGTTACGTCAGCGCCTGATGCTGATTGGCGTACTGGTGCTGGCAATACTGGCGTCAGTGATTCTTGATTTCACGCTTGGCCCGGCTGGGCTCTCCCTCGACACCCTGTTGCAGACGCTCACCCATCCTGATGCGGTGGATGCGGGCACGCGCGTGATCGTCTGGGATATCCGCTTACCTTATGCGTTGATGGCTGTCGTCGTCGGCTTTTCGCTGGGTCTGGCGGGAGCTGAGATGCAAACTATCCTCAATAACCCGTTGGCGAGTCCGTTTACGCTCGGCGTCTCTTCAGCGGCCGCTTTCGGCGCGGCGCTGGCAATTATTCTCGGCATCGGTATTCCCGGTGTGCCAGACCAGTGGTTTATCTCGGCGAACGCCTTTGTGTTTGCGCTGTTTGCCGCACTGATGCTGGATGGCGTGACGCGCTGGACCAAAGTGTCCACTTCAGGCGTGGTGCTGTTCGGCATCGCGCTGGTGTTCACCTTCAACGCGCTGGTCTCGATGATGCAGTTTATCGCCAGTGAAGATACCTTGCAGGGCCTGGTGTTCTGGACCATGGGCAGCCTGGCGCGTGCTTCGTGGGAAAAACTCGGTGTGCTCACGGCGGCTTTCGCCATCCTGATCCCGTTCTCGATGCTCAGCAGCTGGAAACTGACCGCGCTGCGCCTGGGTGAAGATCGTGCGGTGAGTTTCGGCATTGATGTGCGCCGTTTGCGTCTGGCGACGCTACTGCGCATCAGTATTCTCTCCGCGCTGGCGGTGGCTTTTGTCGGGCCGATTGGCTTTATTGGTCTGGTGGCACCGCACATCGCTCGCATGATGTTTGGTGAAGATCACCGCTACTATCTGCCGGCCAGTGCGTTGGTCGGTGCACTGGTGCTGTCACTGGCCTCGGTAGCGTCGAAGAACCTGATTCCAGGCGTGATCATTCCAGTGGGTATCGTCACTTCACTGGTTGGCGTGCCATTCTTCCTGAGTATTATTCTGCGTCATCGGGGGACGGTGTAATGGAACAGGGATTAGGTCTCAGCCATTTCTACGCCGGTTATCCGAAGCGTAAAGTCATTGAAGATCTCAACGTGCCGATGCTGCCACGCGGCAAAATCACCGTACTACTTGGACCTAACGGCTGCGGTAAGTCTACCTTGCTGCGCGCACTGGCGGGCCTGAGCAAAGGGCAGGGCGAACTGTGGTTGAATGGCGAAGAGCTGATGTCACAGCCGTTTGCCCGTCGTGCCCAGCGTGTGGTGTATCTGCCGCAAAGTTTGCCGGCAGGCGTGCATCTGCATGTGCTGGAGTCAATCATCGTGGCGCAACGTGCGTCCGGTGGCTTACACAGCGCATCAAGTGAAGCCGAGATTATGCATCTGCTGGAACAGCTGGGCATTGCCCACTTAGCGATGCGTTATCTGGACCAGTTATCGGGTGGGCAGAAACAGCTGGTGGGTCTGGCGCAATCGCTGATTCGCCGTCCGGAACTGCTGCTGCTGGATGAACCGCTGAGTGCGCTCGATCTCAATTACCAGTTCCACGTAATGGATTTAGTACGCCGCGAAACCCGCCTGCGCAATATCGTCACGGTAGTGGTGGTGCATGATATCAACATTGCACTGCGTCATGCCGATCATGCGTTGATGCTGAAAGAGGGCACCTTGCTGGCTGACGGCGAGCCGTCACAGGTAATCACGCCGGACACATTGGCGCAGGTGTATGGCGTACGCGGGCGTATTGAACACTGCTCGCAGGGCATGCCGCAGGTGATGATCGATGGGCTGGTGGCGGAATCGCTGGCTTAAACCTCGCAAAAGACGCTTAAGCTCAACATCAAGAGAGGCTGAGGATGAATGTTGGTGAGGCTTTTAGCCAATCACAGTCAGCCATAGCCAAAAAAGGGCGCACCTGGTGCGCCCTTACTGTCTCCACATCAACTGACGTGAACTACACCAACAGATGCTTCGCGTGGAACCGCAGATGGTCCTCGACAAAGCTGGCGATAAAGAAGTAGCTGTGGTCATAGCCCGGCTGCACGCGCAGCTCCAGCGGGAAACCTTGCTCACGCGCTACCGCTTCGAGGCGATCCGGACGCAGCTGATCGGCGAGGAACTGATCGCTATCACCCTGATCGATCAGAATCGGTAAGCGCTGTTCCACTTCACGCATCAGCAGGCAACTGTCCCACTCGCGCCAGGTCTGGCGATCTTCTCCCAGATAGGCGGTAAAGGCTTTTTGTCCCCACGGCACTTCGGTTGGATTGACGATTGGAGCGAACGCAGATGCCGAAGCAAAACGTCCACCCTGACGCAACGCCAATACCAGCGCGCCATGGCCGCCCATCGAATGACCCATTACCGACTGACGATCGCTCACTTTGAAGTTGTCCGCCACCAGGACCGGCAACTCCTCACTGAGATAATCGAACATACGATAGTGCGCCGCCCAGGGCTGCTGCGTGGCGTTGAGGTAAAAACCTGCGCCCTGACCGAGATCGTAGCCGCTGTCGTTGGCCACTTCGTCACCGCGCGGACTGGTGTCCGGCATAATCAGCACCAGGCCCAGCTCAGCGGCAACACGCTGCGCACCGGCTTTGGTGGTGAAGTTCTCGTCGCTACAGGTCAGTCCGGCGAGAAACCATACCACCGGCGGCGGTGTGTCATCCTGCGGTGGCGGCAGGAAAATGCTGAAGGTCATCGGGCAGTTCAGCACCGCCGACTGATGACGCCAGCGCTGCTGCCAGCCGCCGAAGATACGATGTTCTTCCAGCAGTTCCAGAGTGGATGCCATAACGCCTCCTTTTTACTTGTTAAAATGCACAACCGAACGAATGGATTTCCCTTCGTGCATCAGATCAAAGGCTTCGTTAATCTCTTCCAGTGGCATGGTGTGCGTGATGAAATCGTTCAGCGCGAACTTACCGTCCAGATAATCCTGTACGATGCCCGGCAGCTGGGTACGGCCTTTCACGCCACCAAACGCCGAACCGCGCCATACGCGACCGGTCACTAACTGGAACGGACGCGTGGAAATCTCTTCACCGGCACCGGCTACGCCGATAATCACTGACTCGCCCCAGCCTTTGTGGCAGCACTCCAGCGCGGAACGCATCACGTTCACGTTACCGATGCACTCAAAGGAGAAGTCTACACCGCCGTCGGTCAGCTCAACGATCACATCCTGAATTGGCTTATCGTAATCTTTCGGGTTGATCAGATCGGTCGCACCCAGTTTGCGCGCCAGGTCGAATTTGCTGGTGTTCAGGTCGATACCGATGATGCGACCGGCTTTCGCCATTTTCGCACCGATGATCGCCGACAAACCAATGCCGCCGAGGCCGAAGATCGCCACCGTATCGCCTTCTTGGACTTTGGCGGTATTCATCACGGCGCCCATGCCGGTGGTCACGCCGCAGCCCAGCAGGCACACTTCTTCCAGAGGCGCTTCTTTGCTGATCACCGCCAGTGAGATTTCCGGTACCACGGTGTACTCAGAGAACGTTGAAGTCCCCATGTAGTGGAAAATTGGCTTGCCGTCTTTGAAGAAACGGGTGGTGCCATCTGGCATCAAACCTTTACCCTGGGTGGAGCGGATCGCCTGGCACAGGTTAGTTTTGCCTGACAGACAGAACTTACATTTGCCGCACTCTGGGGTGTAAAGCGGGATCACGTGATCGCCGACCGCCACGCTGGTGACGCCTTCGCCCACCGCTTCCACCACGCCGCCGCCTTCGTGACCGAGGATCGCCGGGAACACGCCTTCCGGATCTTTACCGGACAGGGTGTAAGCATCGGTGTGGCACACCCCGGTGGCGACGATGCGCACTAACACTTCACCTTTCTGCGGTGGCATTAGATCCACTTCTTCAATTTTCAGCGGTTCGCCCGCTGCCCAGGCAACGGCAGCGCGGGTTTTAATCATGTTCATGCAATCCCTCTTCTTCAGATGTCGTGATTTACTTAAAATTAAAAACTCACTCAGCGGTTTGCAGCGGATGCAGCAACTCATCGTTAAGTGGGCGGTCGTCAAACATTTCAATAATCAAATACTTCAGCGCTTCCACGTTGGGTGTGAAGGCATCGCGGCGCCACATCAGCCAGGTGGCGGTATCGCGATAAGCGGGTGGCAGTGCATGCTCCTGCACGCGCGCGCGGCCGGGCATCTGCGTCAGGACCGACGCCGGAATCATTGCCACGCCCGCACCGCCTGCCACACACGCCACCATCGCGTGGTAAGACTGAATCTCCATCACGCTTTTCGGTGAGGTCTGGCTTTCGCGATACCAGGATTCCAGTTTGGTGCGATACGAACAGCTGTTACCAAAGGCAAACAGCGTGTCATGCTGCGTGTCGCGGGCGCTGGTAATCGGGTCGTGATCGAGACTGGTGATCAGCACCATCTCCTCGCGAAAGGCGATGCAGCCGTTGAGATCATCATGGGTGGCTGGGCCATCCACCAGCGCGGCCGCCAGCGTACCGGCGCGCACTTTATCGATGATATCGCCCGAGGTGCCCGTCACCAGCGATAGCGCCACATTGTGAAATCGTTGATGATAAGCCGCCAGCAGACCAGGAAGACGGGTCGCGGCGGTGCTCTCCATCGAACCAAAGGCAAAGTTCCCGCCCGGTTCTCCGGCACGGGCCATATTCAGCGCCTCATCGCTCAGGCTGAGGATGCGCTGCGCATAATTGAGGAAATTGTGGCCCATCGGCGACAATCGAATACGCTGCTTCTCACGGATAAACAGATCCACGCCAATCTCTTCTTCCAACTGACGCAGACGAGTGGTGAGATTGGAGGGCACGCGATGCAATAGCTCCGCGGCGCGCGCCAGCGAACCGGTTTCGGCCACAGAACAGAACATGCGGAGTTGTACTAAATCCATATTCTCTTTCCGTAAACAACTTGGTTAATATTATTCACTTTTCGTGAGTGTAATCGTCATGCATGCTAATAACAAGTGTTAAAAGAATCTGAACGGGAGTGGGAATGGCGTTTCGTGTCGCGCTGAGCGCGTTTTTAAGTTTAGTGGTTGCGATGGGGATTGGGCGATTTGCTTTCACCCCGCAGGTGCCATTGATGATTCAGGACCATCAGTTAACGCTGACCAGCGCCAGTCTGGTGGCGGCGCTCAACTATCTTGGTTATCTGTGTGGCTCCTTTGATGCCATGCGCGCGCATAAGCGTGTCGAATGGCGGCTGCAGGCTGGCGTGTGGGGCGCAGTGATCCTGACACTGCTCTCTGCCTGCGTCAGCGGGCCGTGGCTGCACGGTTTGATCCGCTTTGTGATTGGCGGTGCCAGCGGTTGGGCCATGGTGCTGATCGCTGCGTGGAGCAATGAGCAACTGCTGCATCATGGACGGCCAGGCTTGTCGGCGGCGGTGTTTGCCGGACCCGGCACCGGGATTTTCATCAGCGGAATGCTGGCGGTGGCGCTGCATGCCAGCGGGGCCAGCGCGGCACTGGGCTGGGCGGCTTATGGTTTGCTGGCGCTGCTGTTCATCGCCGCCATTGCGCGTTTTTTACCGCGCACGGGACAGTTACATCGTCCCGACCAGGCGCCTGCGCCGCTGGTGCTCAACGGTAACCTGAAACGCCTGGTACTGAGCTACAGTCTCGCCGGTTTTGGTTACATTCTGCCCGCAACCTTCTTATCGCAGATGACCGCCGCGCGTTTCCCGGACAGTGCGCTGGCGCAGTTTGTCTGGCCGGTGTTTGGCGGTGCGGCGGTGATCGGCATTGTGCTCGGCATTTTGACGCGGCGCTGGGGCAGCAGCCATCTGCGGCTGGCAGTGGTGCTCTGGGCGCAGGCTTTGGGCGTGATCTCCGCCATTGTCCTGCCAGGGCTGGATGGGCTGTTGATTAGCGCGCTGTTAGTTGGCGGCGGATTCTTATGTGTGGTGCAGCTGACACTGCAATACGGTCGCGAGCTGGCGCCGCATCACGCGCGCTATCTGGCCGGTCTGCTGACCACCGGCTACGCAGTCGGTCAGTTGGGCGGGCCGTTGCTGTCATGGATCTCCAGTTTGCTGTGGCACCGCCTCGATCCTGCCTTGTGGGTAGCGGGTGGTGCACTGATTCTGGCGGGCTTACTGGTGTTACGCCGTTCGGCACCATGAAAAGCTTTCATCTCCGATTGGATTGATTGCTGGATTACGCGCGCGTTGTGTTTCACAATACGCGCTCAGAATTTCCCCCGCAGGCGACGATCTGCGGGCGCATCACCTGCCGGAGAAAGAGTACGATGAGCACCTTAAGTCAGGAAGCCGCCCTGGTTCACGAAGCGCTGCTGGCGCGTGGCCTGGAAACGCCGTTACGCGCCCCGGTGCGCGAGATGGATGACGAAACCCGCAAGCGTGAAATCGCCGGTCATATGACCCAAATCATGCAGCTGCTGAATCTGGATCTGGAAGATGACAGCCTGATGGAGACGCCACATCGCATCGCCAAGATGTACGTGGACGAGATCTTCTCAGGCCTCGATTACGCCAACTTCCCGAAAATCACCGTCATCGAAAACAAGATGAAGGTGGATGAGATGGTCACCGTGCGTGATATCACCCTGACCAGCACCTGTGAGCACCACTTCGTGATTATCGACGGTAAAGCCACCGTCGCTTATATCCCGAAAGAGAAGGTGATTGGTCTGTCGAAGATCAACCGCATCGTGCAGTTCTTTGCCCAGCGTCCACAGGTGCAAGAGCGCTTAACCCAGCAAGTGCTGGTGGCGCTGCAAACTTTGCTTGGCACCAACAACGTGGCGGTGTCGATTGATGCGGTGCACTACTGCGTGAAAGCGCGTGGCGTGAAAGATGCCACCAGCGCCACCACCACCACATCACTGGGTGGCCTGTTCAAGTCCAGCCAGAATACGCGCCAGGAGTTCTTACGCGCGGTGCGTCACAGCTAATCCTTTGGGCGGCTTATTGCCGCCCGTTTTCTCTCTCCGTCAGGTCACTCGATGCAACGCTATCTTGCGCTGGATTTCATTCGTGGTTGCGCCATTCTCGGCATTCTGCTGCTCAATATCGTGGGTTTTGGCTTGCCATCGGCTGCCTATCTCAATCCGGCGTGGCAGGGCACTATCTCGCTTTCCGATGCCTGGACCTGGGCGATCATGGATGGCCTGGCGCAACTGAAATTCCTCACGCTGTTTGCGCTGTTGTTCGGTGGTGGCCTGTGTCTGCAGATCCCGCGTGGCAGTCGCTGGATGTCGGCGCGCCTGACGTTGCTGGTGCTGCTGGGTTTTATTCACAGCATCTTCTTCTGGGAAGGGGATATCCTGCTGGATTACGGTCTGACCGGGCTGATTATCTGGCGGATGCTGCGTGAAGTGCCTTCGGACAAAGCTCTGCTGCAAACTGGCGTGTTGCTTTACCTGATCGGTTGCGGCGTACTGCTGGTATTTTGGGGCATTTCCAGCCCGGAACCGGGCCGTTCGTGGCTGCCGGGTGCTGCCGATATCGAGTATGAAAGCTACTGGAAACTGGTCGGCGGCTGGGAAGCGATTCAGAACCGCCTCGACCATCTTTCATCCGGCTTGATGGCGCTGGCCGCGCAGTACGGCTGGCAGCTGGCGGGATTGATGCTGATTGGCGCGGCGTTGATGCGCAGCGGCTGGCTGAAAGGCGAGTTCAGCGTGCAGCACTATCGTCGCTCGGCCGCGCTGCTGCTGACGATCGGCTGGCTGATAGCCATTCCCGGCATTGTGGCGCAATGGTTACTGGACTGGGAGTTTCGCTGGAGCGGCTTCTTACTGCAGGTGCCGCGCGATCTCGCCAGCCCGTTTATCAGTCTCGGCTATGCGGCGCTCTGTTTTGGCTTCTGGCCGCAAATCGGTGC
The DNA here is from genome assembly GCF_032082325.1 of Pantoea sp. CTOTU50773. NCBI lineage: Bacteria > Pseudomonadati > Pseudomonadota > Gammaproteobacteria > Enterobacterales > Erwiniaceae > Pantoea > Pantoea sp. CTOTU50773. The sequence continues at coordinate 12,698 of NZ_DAMDQC010000102.1, forward strand.
CACACGTTTCAGTTATGCGCTGCAATGCGTTGGCCGCATGGCACTCAGCAACTACCTGTTACAGACGCTGATCTGCACCACGCTGTTCTATCGCTTCAATCTGTTCCTCAAGTTTGATCGCCTGCATCTGCTGGCACTGGTCCCGGCTATCTGGTTGGTTAACATCCTGTTTTCTGTACTCTGGCTGCGCTTTTTCCCGCAGGGCCCAATGGAGTGGATCTGGCGCAAACTGACACGTCTCGCCGCCGGCAAAACGGAACCTTCCTCCCGCATCAGATAATGATGTTCATCACAAAGGTTGCAGATTTGTATGTAACCGTTTTCATCTGTGTGACGTGATTCACGCAGCTGAATAAAATGCCCTGACAAAATAGCGCCGTTACGCGCTTGTCGCGCATTTTCTCCTCTGTGGAACAGCTGCATGATAACGATTCGAGATGTCGCCCGTCAGGCCGGTGTATCAGTAGCCACCGTGTCGCGTGCGCTCAATAACAGCAGTGCAGTCACCCCTGATACCCGTGAAGCCGTACTCCAGGCGGCGGAATCACTGGGTTATCGCCCGAACGCCAACGCGCAGGCACTGGCCACCCAGGTCAGTGACACTATTGGCGTGGTGGTGATGGACGTATCCGATCCCTTCTTTGGCGCGTTAGTAAAAGCGGTAGATACCGTGGCGCAGCGCGTGCACAAACACGTGTTAATCAGCAATTCATGGCATCAGGAAGAGAAAGAACGTCATGCGATTGAAGTGCTGATCCGTCAACGATGTAACGCTTTAGTGGTCCACGCGAAAACGCTTTCAGACGCTGAACTAACTCAGTTTATGGATCAGGTTCCCGGTATGGTGCTGATTAACCGGACTATTCCCGGGTACGAACATCGTTGCGTCTGCCTGGATAATGTAACGGGATCTCTGATGGCAACGCGCATGTTGTTACAACAGGGACATCAACGCATTGGTTATCTCAGCTCCAGCCACCCGATTGAAGATGTGACGCAACGGCGTGAAGGCTGGCTGCAGGCCTTGTCAGAGCAGGGGATTCGCCCCCAGGAGTCCTGGATTGCCCATGGCGAACCGGACATGCAGGGTGGGGAAGCGGCGATGGTGGAGTTACTGGGCCGTAACCTGCATCTAACCGGCATCTTCTCCTACTGCGACGGTATGGCCGCTGGGGCGCTGACCGCATTGAAAGATAATGGCATTCAGGTGCCACAGCACTTCTCCGTCATCGGCTTTGATGATATTCCCATCTCACGTTACACCGACCCGCAACTCACGACTGTGCGATATCCTATTGTTTCTATGGCTAAATTGGCCACGGAGTTGGCCTTAAAAGGCGCAGCGGGCGAACTCGATCCCGACGCCACACACTGCTTTATGCCGACCCTGGTACGCCGCCATTCCGTTGCTCAGCGGCAAATTGTGGAGTCGGTCACTAATTCGGGCGATAGCGCTGTGTAACCGTTTCCAATCTGTGATTACATTCACAGTTAATTAACATGGCGCTCACTATGATGGCAGCGTCTTACCGGACTGAAACATCATGTAACGCCGGGTTCTCCTTCTCCGGTCAGGTTTCAGTAGCCGATTGAAATAGTTCACAACACTCTTCAGGAAGCGTTTACCTACAGGGAAGTCAGGATAGCGATGGTGGCCCGGCTTTGCGTTACGCGTCCGCCCCATAAATGAGTTTGAACCGACTGCGCTGGTTGCCCGCAGGCAGCACAGCGCGATGATATGCCCTACATAAAAAACCGGAGATACCATGAATAAGAAGGTTTTCACGCTCACAGCACTGGTTGCCAGCATGATGTTTGGTGCAACTGCGCACGCCGCCGATACCCGCATTGGCGTGACAATTTATAAATACGACGACAACTTTATGTCTATGGTTCGCAAGGACATCGACAGCGAAGCCAAAAAACTGGGCGGCATTCAGTTGCTGATGAATGACTCGCAGAACAGCCAGTCCACCCAGAACGACCAGATTGACGTACTGATGGCCAAAGGCGTGAAAGCGCTGGCAATCAACCTGGTTGACCCTGCTGCTGCGGCAGTGGTGATCGACAAAGCGAAAGCGAATGATGTGCCAGTGGTGTTCTTCAACAAAGAGCCGAATGCCAAAGTACTGGCCAGCTACCCGAAAGCCTACTACGTGGGTACCGACTCTAAAGAGTCAGGCATCATCCAGGCCAAACTGATTGAGAAGCACTGGAAAGCCACCCCAGCCTGGGATCTGAACAAAGATGGTCAGATTCAGTTTGCTCTGCTGAAAGGTGAGCCGGGCCACCCGGATGCTGAAGCACGTACCAAATACGTGATCGAAACCCTGAACACCGATGGTTTCAAAACTCAGCAGCTGGCGATGGATACCGCGATGTGGGACACCGCACAGGCAAAAGACAAAGTTGACGCCTGGCTGTCTGGCCCGAACGGCAACAAAATTGAAGTGATCATCGCGAACAATGATGCGATGGCAATGGGCGCAGTAGAAGCCCTGAAAGCGCATAACAAAACCAGCATTCCTGTGTTTGGTGTGGATGCGCTGCCAGAAGCGCTGGCACTGGTGAAATCCGGTGCGATGGCCGGTACCGTGCTGAACGATGCGGAAAACCAGGCGAAAGCCACCATTGATATCGCGAAGAACCTGGCCGATGGCAAAGAGCCAACCGCCGGTACTAACT
>NZ_DAMDQC010000103.1:0-15118 GCF_032082325.1 Pantoea sp. CTOTU50773
GCGAAAAAACAGGGCGGCAGCAAAGAGACGCAAATCATCAACGCCAGTGACAAAGTGGCGATCAACCTCGGTATGGAAATTCTGAAAAGCGTACCGGGCCGTGTTTCGACCGAAGTGGATGCGCGCCTCTCCTTCGATCGTGGCATGTGTGTCACCAAAGCGGAGAAACTGGTACGGATGTATGAAGAGAACGGCATTGATCGTTCGCGCATCCTGATCAAACTGGCCTCAACCTGGGAAGGGATCAAAGCCGCTGAAGAACTGGAGAAAAACGGTATCCAGTGTAACCTGACGTTGCTGTTCTCCTTTGCGCAGGCGCGTGCCTGTGCTGAAGCGGGCGTGTTCCTGATCTCCCCGTTTGTCGGCCGTATTTATGACTGGTACAACTCACGCAAACCGCTCGACCCGTATGTGGTGGATGAAGATCCTGGCGTGAAATCTGTGCGTCGTATCTACGATTATTACAAAAAGCATCGTTACAGCACCGTGATCATGGGAGCCAGCTTCCGTAAGGTTGAACAGATTCAGGCGCTGGCCGGCTGTGACCGTCTGACCATCTCCCCTAACCTGCTGGAAGAGCTGGCGAACAGCGATGCACCGCTGGAACGCAAGCTGGAGCCATCAACCGAAGGCTTCCACCAGCCTGCTCCGCTCTCTGAAGCGGAGTTCCGCTGGGAACATAACCAGGATCCGATGGCAGTGGAAAAACTGTCTGACGGCATCCGTCAATTCGCCATTGACCAGCAGAAGCTGGAAGATGTGCTGGCATCACGCCTGTAAATCACCACACTTCTCACGCCGGACGGGCGTCTGCCCGTCCGCTATTGCCCAATCACAAGGGAGTACCCTATGTCTTCACGCAGAGAGTTGGCTAACGCGATTCGTGCTTTGAGTATGGATGCGGTACAGAAAGCAAATTCCGGTCACCCCGGTATGCCGATGGGAATGGCTGATATCGCCGAAGTGCTATGGCGCGACGTTCTCAAACACAATCCCAACAATCCGGCGTGGGTTGACCGCGACCGCTTTATCCTCTCCAACGGCCACGGTTCGATGCTGCAATACAGCCTGCTGCACCTCACCGGTTACGATCTGCCGATGGAAGAGCTGAAAAACTTCCGCCAGCTGCATTCCAAAACCCCTGGCCATCCGGAAATTGGCTATACGCCAGGCGTGGAAACTACCACCGGTCCGTTGGGACAGGGTTTGGCCAATGCGGTGGGCATGGCCATTGCCGAGCGCACCCTGGCGGCGCAGTTTAACCGTCCCGGCCACGACATCGTCGATCATTACACCTATGTGTTTATGGGCGATGGCTGTTTGATGGAAGGTATTTCACATGAAGTCAGCTCGCTGGCCGGCACCCTCGGCCTCGGCAAACTGATTGGTTTCTACGATCATAACGGCATCTCGATTGATGGTGAAACCGAAGGCTGGTTCACCGATGACACGCACAAACGCTTCGAGGCCTACAACTGGCATGTCGTCGGCAGTGCAGCAGGCATTGATGGGCACGATCCGGAAGCTATCGCAGCCGCCATCAAAGAAGCGCAGAGTGTCACCGATAAGCCTTCGCTGATTATCTGCCGCACGGTCATTGGTTTTGGGTCGCCAAACAAAGCCGGTAAAGAAGAGTCACACGGCTCGGCACTGGGCGAGCAGGAAGTAGCGTTGACCCGTCAAAAACTCGGCTGGCACCATCCAGCGTTTGAAATCCCGAAAGAAATTTATCAACAGTGGGATGCCAAAGAAGCCGGCAGTCAGCGAGAGAAAGCCTGGGATGAGAAGTTTGCTGCCTATAAAGCGGCGCATCCAGATCTCGCCGCTGAGTTTAGCCGCCGTCTGGACGGGGGGATGCCGGCGCAATGGGGTGAGGCGACTCAGGCGTTTGTGGAAGAGCTACAGGCCAATCCGCAAAAAATTGCCAGCCGTAAAGCGTCGCAAAACACACTGGAAGTGTACGGCAAGCTGCTGCCAGAGTTGTTGGGTGGCTCTGCTGACCTTGCGCCGAGTAATCTCACCATCTGGTCAGGTTCGAAATCGATCAAAGAAGACATCGCCGGTAACTACATCCACTACGGCGTGCGCGAATTTGGTATGACAGCGATTGGCAACGGTATTGCCCAACACGGCGGCTTCATTCCGTACACCGCCACCTTCCTGATGTTTGTTGAGTACGCGCGTAACGCGGTGCGCATGGCCGCGCTGATGAAAGCGCGTCAGGTGCTGGTGTATACCCATGACTCGATTGGTCTGGGCGAAGATGGCCCAACGCACCAGCCGGTGGAACAGCTCGCCAGCCTGCGCGTGACGCCAAATATGAGCGTCTGGCGTCCGTGCGATCAGGTGGAAACCGCCGTGGCGTGGAAAGCCGCTGTTGAGCGCCATCATGGCCCGACCGCGCTGATTCTGTCGCGTCAAAATCTGCTGCAGCCAGAGCGCAGCAAAGCACAGGTGGCCGATATCGCCAAAGGCGGCTATGTGTTGCAGGATTGCGCGGGCACACCAGAAGCGATCATCATCGCCACCGGATCTGAGATTGAAATCGCGCTGGGCGCGGCGGATAAACTCGGTGCCAGCGGCCACAAGGTGCGCGTGGTGTCTCTGCCCTGCACCGACGTATTCGACAAGCAGGATGCAGCCTACCGCGAATCGGTGCTGCCATCCGGCGTAAAAGCGCGCGTGGCGGTAGAAGCGGGTATCGCCGATTACTGGTTCAAGTATGTCGGCCTGGATGGCGCGATTGTCGGCATGACCACCTTCGGTGAGTCTGCGCCGGCAGGCAAGCTGTTCCCGGAATTTGGCTTTACGGTGGAAAATATCGTGAGCCATACCGAAGCATTACTCAAGCCGCACTAATCGATCCGGCCCTGCGTCTTTTGACGTAAGGGCCGTTTTTTGATCACAGCCTGATACAGAAAAAAATCCTCCCTTCCCTCTTCACGCCTCGCACAAACTGATTACTATAAGCTTTCCTCCGAATCCTGTTGCGGACGCTTTCCCGTTGAAAAAACGTACTCCTTTTTTACTGGCCTTAATGGTTTCAGTGCTTCCATTAAAAAGCATGGCGCAGACGGTAGCCGATCCGCTGCTGGCCTCGCAGATCGTTGATCGTTATGCCGAGCATATCTTCTATGGCAGTGGCGCAACCGGCATGGCGCTGGTGGCGATTGATGGCAATCAGCGCGTATTTGCCAGCTTTGGCGATACCAGCCCTGGCAATAACGTGCGCCCTCAGCTCGACTCCGTGATTCGCATCGCCTCGCTGAGCAAATTGATGACCAGCGAAGTGATGGTCAAAATGGCGGAACGCGGACAGATTCGCCTTGATGACCCGTTGAGCAAGTATGCTCCGGCTGGCGCACGCGTCCCGAATTACAACGGTCAGCCGATTCGCCTGATCAACCTCGCGACTCATACCGGCAGCCTGCCGCGTGAGCAGCCGGGCGGCAAACCGCATCGTCCGGTGTTTGTCTGGCCAACCAAAGCCGATCGCTGGCAGTGGCTGCAGGGTGCGCGATTGAAAGCCACGCCGGGAACACAAGCCTCCTATTCCAACCTCGGCTTTGACCTGCTGAGTGATGCGCTGTCGAAAGCGGCAGGCACGCCTTATCCCGCCCTGCTGCAACAGCTGGTGACGCGTCCGCTGGGAATGAAAGACACCACCTTTACGCCATCCCCCGATCAGTGCCAGCGCCTGATGATCCCTGAGAAAGGGGCCAGCCCGTGCAATAACACCCTGGCGGCAATTGGCAGCGGTGGCGTGTATTCAACGCCGGATGATATGGGCCGCTGGATGCAGCAATTCCTCAACTCGGCGGTTAATCACCGCACGCCGCAGGTTGATCGTCTGCAAACGCTGATCTATCGCCGTGACCAGTTGACCAAAGTGGAAGGTATGGATGTGCCTGGCCGTGCCGATGCCTTAGGCATGGGCTGGGTATATATGGGGCCAAAAGAGGGACGTCCAGGGATTATCGAAAAAACCGGCGGCGGCGGCGGCTTTATTACTTACATGGCGATGGTGCCACAGAATAACGTCGGAGTATTTGTGGTGGTGACGCGTTCACCGCTGTCACGCTTCACACCGATGAGCGATGGCGTGAATAATCTGTTGGCGGAGTTGGTGGGCAATCAAAATGGCTCACCGATGATGATCAATGCCATACCTTCTCCCTAGATAGTTCGTGATGCAGAAAGGCGGCAATTGAATGAATCCCCAGGAGCTTACATCAGTAAGTGACTGGGGTGAATGAAAACAGCCAACGCATCTGCAGTGCGAATTATGACGGGGGCTGGCTGACCCACAGCGTGGGCCATTTATCACTGCTATGCCATGCGTCACAGGTTTTCTCTTCAGCATACTCTGCCAGCACAAAGTCATTTCCGTCGTACTGCCAACGCGTGGCGACACCACAATCTCCCAGACCGCGGCCTTTACTGAAGGTGTAAAGCAAACCGCTGCTGGCATCGAATTCAGCGTTCACCAACTCCATCTGATTGTCACTGCGTCCGGGTGGCGTGAATGGCAAGGTCAACGTCAGCCCGCGAGCAACGTAAGGCTGGCTACGCGTCACCTCAAAGGCCAAATCAATCACGTTATAGGCACCGGCTTCACAACTGATCAAAAGCAGCGCTTTAGTGTCGGTGAGCGGCGCTACACTCACTTCACGTCTCAGCGGATCGAGCGAACAGTTGTCGGTGTTAACCCGCCAGGTACCGTAATCAATTAACCCGCTGGTTTCTTCCTGAGTTAACGGCGCTGGCTGCGGTAAGCGAGCGGGCAGTTGCGGTACCTGCGGCACAGGGAGAACGTCCGATGGCGCGCGATCGCCCCGCTTCACCCAGGCGCTGGCGCCATTTACCCGCCCCTGAACGTCATCCATCAACACTAGCGCGGCTTTCATGCCGCTGAGTGGGATAGTGGCTTTAGCCTGATAGGTCAGCTGCAGAGTATGGGCATCCAGCGTTTGCGCCAGAAATTCGTCGATGGCGATGGCATTACTGGTGGCGAGATGGTGTGGCTCCACGCTCCAGTGTTTGAGGTCTGGCGTCAGGCGACGTTGATCCAGCAGCAAATTTTCCTTCAGCGGTCCGCCGGGCAGCTCTCCGCTGTACGCACTGCCGTAATCAATACGCAGCAGCGGGCGATCGTTAACACCAGCGCCACGTGATAGGGTCATCACTAATCCGTTGTCCCCCGGAAAGCTGCGTGCCACGCAAAAAGCCGCGTTGTTACAGGTGAGCTGCCAGTCAGAAAATGACTTTTGCAATGGCTCAGCCTGAACGCACGCGACAAACACAAAGGGCAATAAAAGCAGCGACTTCATCCAATAAGACATCAAAAAAAAAGGTCCCCAAATTCCTTGAAAGGAAATCATAGCGTAACGACAACGTGGTCAGCAGGCCGAAACTGTGAGCTGGCCCTAAAAGCGGTACTAACTGCTGAAAAAGCCGTCGCCTGAGGGCGATCTGAGGCTGAAGAAGCAAGGTTCCATCATCCGTTTCGACTGATTTCCGCTCAATCGGATTCGTCGGACTATGGAGTCATGTTTGTCTGAAAGCGTTTATCTGGGTAACACCTCCGTCCGCTCGACGTCATGCCGTCAAAGACGGGTTTGGCTAAAAACAATTTTGCGCACATCACAAATCGGTCAAATACACACAAACGGTCATACTCGGTCATGATAAGGTGTTTTCATACGGTAATAATTGTTTGCTACCGATCCCGCGATTTAGCGCTAACACGCGTGTTTATGTGAATCAGATCTCTATTACATGAAAAATAGATATCTCATTTACATAAAAATTTAACCCACATCACTCTAACGTCGCCGGGCATTTTGACCACTGCGGACTCGTGCGCAGTCCACATTTTCCCGCTGCGGTATCCAGTACTTTATAGCCATCGGAGGGAAGTCATGTTGCCGATTGAAAGACAGCAGCGAATTATTGACGAACTAAATTTAAATGGTCGGGTTATTGTCGCAGAATTAGTCACGTTGTGTCAGGTTTCGCAAGAAACGATTCGTCGTGATTTAACTCAGCTGGAGAAACGTGGGCTGTTGCAGCGTAGCCACGGCGGTGCAGTACCAGCAAAACGACAAGCCGCTAACATTCAGGGGAATACGAGGGGTGTTAACGAGTATGAATTATCTTTCCGCCAGCGCATGAATGAACATGTAGATGCAAAGATGGCAATAGCCAAACGTGCACTCGATTTCATCAGCCCCGGCGATTGTATATTACTCGACAGTAGCACCACTTGCTGGTATTTGGCGCGACAGCTACCGGATATTGAATTAACGGTATTAACCAACTCTATCAGAATAGTGCAAACCCTTGCGGCGCGCGGCAGTATCCGCACCATCTGTCTGGGGGGAGAATATTCTGACCGTTATGAAGATTTCCATGGTGTTGTCGCTGAGCAGCCTTTACGGGAATTTCAGATCAATAAGATCTTTTTTTCCTGTAGCAGTTTAGGCAATGACGGTTATTTACGTGAAGGTAACGAAAACAACGCACATTTAAAACAACAGATGTTACTGGCAGCAGAAAGAAAACATCTGCTGCTGGATGCCAGTAAATTCCTGCGGCCCTCATTCGCGCGTATTTGCCATTATCGCGATGTGGACTTTCTCATCACTGACCAATTAAAAGACAAAGAGCTGGAACAAGAATTAGCCTGGAACGGCGTCAATATTATTGATTGCTCACAGTGCAACAATTCAATGCAGCTAATAAAAAATTAATCCGGAGTCTTTATGAAAAAACATCTTATCGCCTGTTCTCTGCTTGCTCTGTTTGCCGCTACCGGCGCGCACGCTGCTGACAAATTACGCATGGGCATCGTGGTGAAAATTGGCGGTATTCCATGGTTCAACGCCATGGAAGCGGGCATCAAGAGTGAAGCGGCGAAACGCGGCATTGATGCATGGATGGTAGGCCCAACCGCCGCCGACCCTGCCCTGCAGGTGCGTGCGATTGAAGATTTGATTGCGCAGAAAGTCGACATTATCGGCGTAGTGCCGAATGACCCGAAAGTGCTGGAGCCGGTACTGAAACGTGCCCGTGAAGCCGGCATTCAGGTGATCACCCACGAATCACCGGATCAGAAAGGCGCGAACTGGGACTTCGAACTGGTGGATGCCCCGACACACGGCATCAACCACATGAAAGCGCTGGCGAAATGCATGCATGAAGAGGGCAAATACGCCATGTACGTCGGCAGCCTGACTGTGCCATTGCACCAACAGTGGACCGATGCCGCGCTGAACTACCAGAAAGAACACTACCCGAAAATGCAGATGGTGACCGACAAGTTCGGCGTCGGCGAATCGCTGGATGACTCCATCCGTACCACTAACGAACTGATGTCTAAATACCCGGATCTGAAAGGCATTATGGCGTTCGGTTCACAGGGCCCAATCGGTGCCGGTCGTGCAGTGATGAACCGCAACAAGATTGATCAGGTGTGCGTGATTGGCGCCTTCAGCCCAGGACAGGGTGCTTCGCTGGTGCAGCGTGGCGCGATCAAAGGCGGCTATATCTGGAACCCGCAAACCGCTGGCGAAGTGTTCGTGCGTATCGCCGACATGATGCAGAAGAAAGAGCCAATTACCGACGGTATGACCATCGACGGTCTGGGCAAAGTGAAAGTTGACGAGGCGACCCACACCATCCTCGGTAACAACACCGAAAGTCTGGATAAAGAAAACCTGCCAAAACTGGTGAAAATGGGGCTGTAATGATGAAAGAGGTGATCCCACAGACGTTAATTGCGCTCGACAACCTGTCGAAAACATTTGGTGGCAACCGCGCACTGAGCGATATCTCGCTGAGCTTACTGGCGGGCGAAGTGCACTGCCTGGCTGGCACCAACGGCTGTGGCAAGAGCACCTTAATCAAAGTCATTTCCGGGGTACATGCCCCGGACAGTGGCAGCCGCATTACCCTGGGTGATGGCCCGACCTTCCCGCGTCTGACCACCCGTCAGGCGCGTGATTTCGGTATCCAGGTGATTTATCAGGATCTGTCGCTGTTCCCGAATTTGAGCGTGGCCGAGAACATCGCCTTTGAGCACAATCTCAATGGCCTGCTCGGCTGGCACCGCAAGGCGAAGCTGCGCGAAACGGCAACCCGTATTATTGAAGAACTGAAATTCGATCTCGATCTGGATGAGAAAGTCTCGGCGCTGTCGATTGCTGCACGTCAGCAGGTGGCGATTTGCCGTGCACTGGTCGCCGATGCGCGCCTGGTGATCATGGACGAACCGACGGCTTCTCTGACCCGCACCGAAGTAAACCAACTGCTGCGCACTGTGCGCTACCTGAAAGACAAAAACATCTGCGTGGTGTTCGTCAGCCACCGTCTGGATGAAGTATTAGAGATTTCGGATCGCGTGACCGTGATCCGTGACGGACGCAAGATGGGCTGCTGGCCCGCTAAAGAGATGACGCCACATCATCTGACTGAACTGATGACCGGGCTGAAACTCGATTATCAACTGAAAGCGCCAACGCGTAATGCCGACCGCGCCATTCTCGAAGTCGAGAACCTGACACGCGCCGGTCAATACCATGACGTCAATTTCAAGCTGTATCAGGGCGAAGTACTCGGCCTGTGCGGCCTGCTCGGCTCCGGTCGTACCGAACTGGCACTGTCGCTGTTTGGCATGACCAAACCCGATAGCGGCAAAATCTGGCTCGACAGCAAGCCCGTGCGTTTCCGCGGTCATGAAGATGCCATCAAAGCCGGTATCGGTTATGTCTCCGAAGACCGCTTAACCCTCGGTCTGGTGCAGCAGCAATCGGTGGCTGACAACATGGTGCTGCCGATCCTCGACAAACTGCAAAACCGTTTTCACATCATCGACGAATACCGCAAGAACAAGCTGATCCTGCAATGGATTCAACAGCTCGGTGTGCGCGTGGCCGATCCCAATCTGGCGATCTCTACCCTCTCCGGCGGCAACCAGCAAAAGATTGTGCTGGCGAAATGGGTGCTGACCCAGCCGCGCATTCTGATTCTGGACTCGCCGACCGTGGGCGTGGATGTCGGCGCTAAAGCCAGCATCTATCAGCTGATCCACGAGCTGGCGAAGGAAGGTCTGTCGATCATTCTGATTTCCGATGAAGTGCCAGAGGTTTGGTACAACTGCGACCGCATTCTGCACTTCCGTGATGGCACCGTTCATGCCGAATACCAACCCGATACCGTTGAGCAAGAACAGCTGGCGGAGGTGATCAATGCCTGATTTTTCTCGTTTACGCCCGCACTCCAGTCAAGGCTGGCTGGCGTGGGTGCTGCTGGCTTTCATCCTGTTTTTCTCGGTGGCCAGCGACCAGTTCCTCTCCGTACAGAACCTGCTGGATCTGGCCGAAAGTTACGCGGTGACCGGTATTTTTGCCCTCGGCCTGTTTGTGGTGCTGGTGACCGGCGGGATCGATATCTCCTTCGCCGCGGTGGCGTCGGTGGTGCAATACCTGATCGCTTCGCTGTTTGTGCAGTTCCAGTTTGATAACGCGGCGCTGAGCATCCTGCTGGCGATTGTCTGCGGCACCACCTTTGGCGTGATTAACGCCCTGCTGATTACCTCGCTGCGCGTGGTGTCGATCATCATCACCATCAGTATGCAGTCGCTGCTGTTTGGTCTGCTGATGTGGGTGACCGGCGGTAAGAGCCTCTATTCCCTGCCGGACTGGTGGATCACGCTGCGCAGCGTGCTGCCCTTCACCTGGCAAGGCAACAGTTTCCAGATTGGCCTGCCGCTGATCACCATGCTGGTGATTGCCGGACTGACTGCGCTGCTGCTCAACAAAACCAACCTCGGCCGCCAGCTGTATGCGGTGGGCGGCGATGCGGAATCCGCACGTCGTATCGGGATTCGTGTCGGTCTGATTCACGTTTTCGCTTACGGCTGGCTCGGTGCGATGGCGGCGATTGGCGGCCTGGTGCAGGTGTATCGCATGGGTGAAGTGGTACCGAATGCGTTAGTCGGTGGCGAGCTGGATGTACTGGCGGCCACGGTACTGGGCGGTGCCAGCCTGATGGGCGGTAAAGGTACGGTGAGCGGCACACTGATGGGCGTGTTCCTGATCGCCATCCTGAAGAACGGCCTCAACCTGATTGGCGTCTCCAACTACTTTATGAACATCGTGGTAGGCGGCGTGATCATGGTGGCGATTGCCGTCACTCACTACAAAAAACGTAAAGAAACTGACGTCAGTTTCGTCTGACAGGAGCATTCACATGAAATCACTCTCTGCTCTGCGTCCGGACGGCACCAATATTGGCCTGATGCTGCTGATTGCGCTGGCGCTGGCAATCTTCACCTTCATGCTGCCGGGCCGCTTTATGACCGACTCGACCTTTATGAGCATGGCATTCCAGCTGCCGGAACTCGGCTTGCTGACGCTGGCGATGTTTATCGCCATCCTCAGCGGCGGCCTGAACCTGGCGATTATCGCTACCGCCAACCTGACTGCACTGTTTATCGCCTGGACGCTGATGAGCGCCCTGCCCGCCGATGCCGGCACCGGCCAGCAACTGCTGTGGCTGTTTATCGCCATCGTCGGCGCAATGCTGATTGCTGCCTTTATCGGTCTCATCACCGGTGTGATGGTGACGCGAATTGGTGCTCACCCGATTCTGGTGACGCTGGCAACCATGATGACGCTGAACGGCATCGGCATCTGGCTAACCAAAGGTGCCGCTGTCAGCGGCATGCCATCGGTGGTGCAGGCACTCGGTTCCAACACGCTGTTGGGTATGCCATTGCCGTTATGGGTGTTCCTGATTGCCGCTGCGCTGCTGGCGCTGTTCCTGGGCAAAACCCGCGCCGGTAAATGCATCTACATGGGCGGCAGCAACATTAACGCCACCTGGTTCAGCGGCATCAACACGCATCGCATGGTGGTACTGGTCTACGTCATCTCCAGCCTGCTGTGCGTGTTAGCCGGATTGATCATGATGGCGCGATTTAACTCAGCGCGTATGGGTTACGGCGATGCGTATCTGCTGCTGACCGTGCTGGCGATTATTCTCGGCGGCACCGACCCGAACGGTGGCTTCGGCCGCGTCACGGGGGTGGTACTGGCGCTGATTGCCCTGCAAGTGCTCTCTACCGGTTTCAATCTGATGAACATCAGCCAGCACGTAAGCCTGGCGATGTGGGGCGCTGTGCTGATTGTGGTACTGGCCTTCAAACAATTCAAAGCCCGTTTTAATGAACATCGTGCCGTCAAGCTGAGCAAGCTCGCTGCGGCCCTTAATCCTCTGACCGAAAAAAAGGAAGTCTAATGCGTATTCAAGTCTCCCCGTCGTTGATGTGTATGAATCTGATGGAGATCAAGCACCAGCTGGAAGTGCTGGACTCCCGCGCAGACTTCCTCCATATCGATATCATGGACGGTCACTACGTTAAGAACATCACGCTGTCGCCGTTCTTTATTGAGCAGATTCGTCCACATACCAAAGTGGCGCTGGATGTGCATTTGATGGTGGAACACCCGACCGACTTCATTGAAGTGATTGCCAAAGCAGGTGCCGACTACATCTGCCCACATGCAGAAACTATCAACCGCGATGCGTTCCGCGTGATCAACCTGATTCGCAGCTTTGGCAAGAAAGTCGGCGTGGTGCTGAACCCGGCCACACCAGTATCGTTTATCCATCACTATATTCATCTGCTGGACAAAATCACCGTGATGACCGTGGATCCTGGCTATGCCGGACAGCCATTCATCCCGGAAATGGTCGCCAAAGTGCAGGAACTGAAAGCCCTGAAGCAGCAGCATGGCCACAAATATCTGATTGAGATCGATGGTTCCTGCAACACGCGCACTTACAACACGCTGGTTGGAGCAGGTGCAGAAGTACTGATCGTCGGTACCTCGGGCCTGTTTAACATCCATGACGATCTGGCAACGGCCTGGGACATGATGCGTGACAGCATTGATGAAGCTCAGGGCCTGGCGAAGGTATCCGCATGATTCCACGCTGGCTGGGCATCGACATTGGCGGCACCGGCACACGTCTGCAGCTGATGGAAGAGGGACGCATCTGGTCCAGCTTCCGCAAGGTGCCGACGGCCAGCTGGGCGCAGCAGCCCGACGCATTGACGGCACTCGGGCAGTTAATCAGTGAAACACTGGAGCAGCAACCGGTGAGCGGCGTGATGCTGGGATTGCCCGGCATTCTCAGTCGCGATCGTCAGCAGGTGATTTCGCTGCCGTTTATTCAGGCGCTGGATCATCAGCCTGTGGCGGCGATCCTCACCGAGCGTCTTGGCGTGCCAGTGGCGATGGATAAAGATGTTAACCATCTGATGATGTGGGATTTAATGCAGCTGGAGCAGTTGCCGGATATCGCGGTAGGTTTGTATCCCGGTACCGGTATGGGCAACAGCTTGTGGATCAATGGTCGCTTTTACCACGGCCAGCACGGCGGCGCGGGTGAATTGGGCCATGTGCCGATTGCCGGTAACGATCTACCCTGCCCGTGCGGCAACCGGGGTTGTGCGGAGACGGTGACTTCGGGCCATTGGTTGAGTCACTGGGCTAAGGCTCACGTGCCGAATACCGATATGTCGGCGCTGTTTACGCAACATGGCGACCATCCGGAGTTGCAGGCATTTGTTTATCGTTTGGCGCAGCTGATTGCCACCGAAATGAACATCCTCGATCCCGAATACCTGATTCTGGGTGGCGGAGTGCTGGCGATGGCGGACTTCCCGCTGGCGCAGTTACGCAGTCAGATTCAGCAGCATCTGCGTCCACCGGCCACGCGTGACAATTTGAAGATCGTGTTTAGTCAATCCACCGATCACACCGGCTGTCGCGGTGCCTGTTTAGCCGCCGAACGCCTGTTCAGGAGTGCATGATGAAAGGAAAAGTGTGTGTGTTTGGCTCGTTCAACCTCGACGTCGTCGCGGTGATGAACCGCTTCCCGATGCCGGGTGAATCACTGACTGCCCATAACAGCATGATGGGGCCGGGCGGCAAAGGCGCAAACCAGGCCACGGCGGCGCTGCGTGCCGGGGCGCGCGTACACTATATCGGCAAGGTCGGTAATGATGATTTTGGCACTTTCGCCCGTCGTCACCTCGAAAAAACCGGCTTTGATGCGATTACGCTGTTTACCTGTAAAGAGAAGCCTACCGGCAACGCACTGATTTATGTGGCCGGGGATGATGCTGAGAACATGATTTCGGTGTTCCCAGGCGCGAACACCACGGTGACGGCGGCGGAAGTGTCGCGCTGTCAGCCTACGGTAGCCGCAGCAGATATCTTGTTGGTGCAGCTAGAGAACAACCTGAATGCTATTCAGCGCATGATTGATAATGCGCGTGCGGGTGGCACCTTTGTGATTTTAAACCCGGCGCCGTGGCAAAAAGTGAGTGATGCACTGCTGGCGAAGGTGGATTTACTGACGCCCAATAGCACCGAAGCGATGCAGATTACCGGCGTAAAGGTGACGGATTTTGCCAGTGCGCAGAAAGCCGCAGAAGTGATGCACCGCAAAGGCGCGCGTCAGGTGATTATTACCCTGGGGATGGCGGGCGCCCTGTTGTCCAATGCGGAACAGCAGCCGCTGCGCATTCCGCTGTTCCCGGCACAACCGCTGGATACCACCGGCGCGGGCGATGCGTTTAACGGTGCGCTGGCAGCGCGTTTAGCGTCTGGCGATGAACTGCCACAGGCGGCTCTGTTCGCTTCGGCGTTTGCTTCGTTGTGTGTCGAGCGTTCTGGTGCGGCTAATTCAATGCCTTCGTACGCCGAAGCGCTGGCGCGTATGCAGGCACATCCGGGGTGCGTGCCCGAGCCGTTGGAAGTGATGGCTTGAATGACTGTGGGCGGCCATGAAAGTCGCCCTTAATGATGCACCGGTCAGGCTTTTAACCAACCTGCAATCTGCGCATATTGCAGCAGCATAATCGCTTTACCGTCGAGGATGCGGCCATCTTTCACCATCGCCAGCGCTTGCGGGAAAGGCAACTCCAGCACGGTAATCTCTTCATCTTCTACGCCACCACCGGCATTGGCGCGCATTGCATCGCTATACTCTGCCGCGAAGAAATGGACGATTTCTGTTACGCCACCCGGTGACATATAGGCTTCAAACAGCTTCTCGACCTTGCCGACCTCATAACCGGTCTCTTCGATGGCTTCTTTGCGGATGCAATCTTCCGGCGTGTCGTTATCCAGCAGCCCCGCGCAGGTCTCAATCAATTCACCGCTGGCATTACCGTTAACGTAAGTCGCAATGCGGAACTGACGAATCAGCAGCACGGTATTTTTATCGCGGTTATAAAGCAGGATGGTGGCGCCGTTGCCGCGATCATAGACTTCGCGTTTGTGGCGGATGACTTCGCCGTTGCTACGGGTCAGTTCGTAGGTGAAGTTACGCAGGATAAAGTAATTATCTGACAGTAACTTATCTTTAATGATGTTGATATTTAACGACATGGCCGCTCCACCGCTTAATGAGGGAGCCTGAGATAATAGGCGTTAGCGGCGGGGAAAACTATCTGAATTCGAGCGGTCAATGCGCAATGATGGGCGAGAACGGTCGCGCAATACGTTGCGCCGCTACGACAGGGTGCAGGGAAAACTATCTGAATTCGAGCGGTCAATGCGCAATGAAGGGCGAGAACGGTCGCGCAATACGTTGCGCCGCTACGACAAGGTGCAGAGAGAAGTAGCGGCGCGATTTATCGCGCGAATTGATGACAATGCGAAAATCAAAAACCGTTCTTTTGCGCGCTCATATCCGGCAGATGGTGCGCAATACCTTTGTGGCAATCAATACAGGTTTGCCCATCCTCCACCGCTTTGCTGTGCATTTTTGCTGCCACGGTCTTCTGCGCGGTGAAATCCATGTACTCGAAGTTGTGGCAGTTTCGGCACTCCTGCGAGTTATTATTTTTCATCCTGCGCCACTCATTCTGTGCCAGCTCGATACGCGTCTCTTCAAACTTCTGCGGTGTGTCGATCAGGCCGAAGATCTTGGCGTACACCTCTTTGCTGGCTTGCAATTTGCGCAGCATTTTCGGGCCCCATTCGTGCGGCACATGGCAATCCGGGCAGGTTGCACGCACGCCGCTGCGGTTGTTGTA